>CALJEW010000156.1 GCA_938074585.1 uncultured Rhodospirillales bacterium
AAATTGGTCGCCCTTGCCCGACCCGCAAAACCGCAACCAATGCCCGCCATCGACATCACCCTTGCACCATTGGGCTCACGGATTGCCGTAGCAAACGATGTGGCCTTTGCTTTTTCGTACCCCACAATTTTACAGGCCTGGCGCAATCAGGGGGCTGAAATTACTCTGTTTTCACCCCTTTTAGGTGAACATCCAGACGAAACATGTAATGCCGTTTATTTACCCGGCGGATACCCTGAACTTCACGCGGGGAACTTATCAACAAACGGGTTTCTGGATGGGTTAAAGGGTGCCGCCAAGCGTGACGCTTGTATTTATGGGGAATGCGGTGGGTTTATGGTACTTGGCCAAGGTTTGGTTGATGCGGATGGCGCACGCCATGAAATGGCTGGGCTTCTTGCGGTCGAGACCAGTTTTGCCACCAGAAAGTTGCATTTGGGCTACCGCCTAACAACACTAACCACAGACGCCCCCGTCGGTAAAAAAGGCCAGCGCTTCAAGGGGCATGAGTTTCATTACGCCTCAATTATCAACGAACCCCAAGGGGAACCCTTATTTAAGGCAACAACGACACAAGGTGATGCCTTGGATGATATTGGTTGCACATCAGGCAAAGTTGCCGGATCGTTTATACATTTAATCGATCAAGTTGATTAAAACCATGGGACCCTATCCCTGATAAACGTCGTTTCTCTTGCCTTTTAACTATCCTTGGTATACGACATTTATCATCATTAATTACAATCAGATACTCAGTTCAACATCGTTTATTCTTGGTATATATGTCTAAATTTGATCGTAAATCAAAAATCGAAAAAGTACCTTTCTGGAAGCAGAAGACTTTATTGGAAATGACCAAGCCTGAATGGGAATCATTGTGCGACGGCTGCGGCAGATGCTGCTTAAATAAGCTTGAAAACGAAGATACACTTGAGATTTATCACACCAATGTGGCCTGCCGATTGCTTGATATGGAAACATGTAAATGTTCCAGCTATCCAGACCGCAAACGGTTTGTTCCTGAATGTCAGATTTTAACGGCACGAAACCTCAAAAAATATCCTTGGCTGCCTTCAACGTGTGCTTATCGGCTGTTATCGGAAGGTCGCGATTTAGCGTGGTGGCATCCTTTGATATCGGGCGACTCTGAGACTGTAAATGAGGCCGGAATTTCCGTGCGCGGGCGCATTGTATCCGAGCGCGACACCAAAGATTTAGAAAACCACATAGTCAGTTGGCCTGCCTAAAAATGGTCCAATTTTCGATTAACCCAATAGGAGAAACGTGTGACTTTACCTGCTGATCGATTTACCGGTGTTTTGGCTGCTGCTATAACCCCCGTTGATAAGAACCTAATTCCAAACGAAGCTTTAATGGCGGATCATTGTAAATGGCTGCTTAAAAACGGCATGGATGGCTTGGCCATTTTAGGGACAACGGGCGAGGCTAATTCCTTTAGTCTAAAAGAGCGCATTCGCATTATTGAAGGTTTGATTGAAGCCGGTATTCCAGCTGGAAAAATGATGCCCGGTACGGGCAGCTGCACTTTGACAGATGCTGTTGTATTGACAGATTTATGCGTCAAAATAGGAACGCGTGGCGTTTTGATGTTGCCGCCATTTTATTATAAAAAGCCAAGCGATGATGGCCTTTTTTCCTTTTTCAGTGAAGTAATTCAGCGCGTTGGAAACGATGCCCTAAAAATCTATCTTTACCACTTCCCACAGCAATCCGCGACACCATTTAGCATGAATTTGATTGAACGTATGATTAAAGAATACCCCAACTCAATCGTCGGCATGAAAGACAGCTCGGGTGATTTGGACAATATGGTCACAGCCGCTAAGAACTTCCCAGAGTTCTGTGTGCTTTCGGGTGCTGATGATTTAATTCTACCCTTGCTTAAACAAGGTGGCGGCGGTTGTATTACGGCATGTGCCAACATTATGCCCAGATTGTTAAAGGAAATGTATGAAGGCTTCAAAGCCGGTACGGATATAACCGAAGTAAACAAAATGATTACTGCAGTTCGCACCGCAATGGCCAAACTCCCAGCGCCTCCAGGGCAAAAAGCTGTCATTGCACGCCACACGGGGAATGATGACTGGCGTACGATGCGCCCACCATTGATGAAGTTGGAAGGTGATGCGTTGGCTCAATTGTATGCTGAGCTCGATGCAACCGGATATAAACTTCCACAAGTGTGATCGGTTTCTTCGGAAATTCTCAACAGAAATCACTCCCCACCGCTGAGTTAGCTATTGGTGGGGTGTTGGTTCCTGTTGATTTTCGACATAATGCCAAAGCCAAACGCATAATTCTGCGTCTAGCCCCTTCAAGAAGCCCTGATAAGCCCGATGGGGTTATTGTTACATTGCCCAGTGGCGTTGACTGGGAAGAAGGCCTGCGGTTTGTCCAAGCAAGCCAAGACTGGATCAGTGTTCGATTGTTAACACTGCCTGAAAAAATCCATTTTGCCGATGGGGCAACGATCCCTTTTATGGGGGTTGATCACCGTATTCGCCATGTCCCAGGCGCACGACGTGGTGTTTGGAGCCAGGAAAATGAAATTCGCGTCAGCGGCCCCCTCTCTCATCTACCAAGGCGGACCAAAGATTGGCTTAAAAAAGAAGCACGGCGCAAAATTGCCCACTTAACTCGAGAAATTGCCCCGATACGTGAACTCAAACCTGGCCGTATAACAGTCCGTGACACACGGTCCCGCTGGGGCTCATGTGCGGCGAATGGTAATTTATCGTTCAGTTGGCGCTTGGTCCTGGCTCCAGAACACATCATTGAATATGTCGTTGCCCATGAAGTTGCGCATTTAGAAGAACACAACCACAGCCCAAAATTTTGGGCTGTGGTTGACGCCTTAACTCCACATTGTAAAGCGGGCCGTAAATGGTTGAAAGTTCATGGTGAAGAACTCCACCGATATGGTTAAGCATTCTTTAAATTAGTTTCCGTGTAAAAGAATATGAATACTCTTAACTTCACAGGCCTTTTCGGTTTTCCGACAGGATGTGATTACAGAGAATAAAATGAGTGAAATAGTAAACCCCGCTTGGCCAAAGACGCCAGAAGGAGTGACGGTCTCGGTGTTTCTCAAGCCGTAGCTTTTTTTCGCTGATTTTACTGGCTCGTGCAGCCCTTCTTCTAGAAGAATGCATTACGATCGTTATTCAACCGCTGTTCCCCCGTGATGATGGAATGCACATCATGAAATAAATCATTGCATTGAACGGAATTATTCCCAAAGCTTTCGAAAAAAGACCCAATAAAGACACCTTAAAATCTATACGCAATGAAACAGCGATCCTATTACGAGAAATTAAAAAAGATAGAATAGAACAAGTTGAAGGGTTTTGAATAATAAAGATAAAATGACGCTCAACCGACAGCAATAAGTGGCTTATTACTTTGCAAAAAAACTAAGCGCAAGAGGCCGTATTTGTTTGGTAGGCTGACTATGTTATTTGCATATACATTTCTTTGATTTTTGCGTGAAAAGCAACAATATCATAGGGTTTTCAGATCAAGCAGAAAACCTCAATGCCGCAAACTTTAAACATACTGACGGCTCAAAAAACAAGTTTTTATGAATATCAATATCTGAGTTTGTTTGTTAAACAGTTTATCATCCCTAAATTATATCACGATTTATCTCACCTGAGGCCAAGCCATTAATAAATTGTCAACTATAAAGATAATCTGAATGGATGTTGATAAACAACCTATTCAGCTTATGGCTTAAACCTTTATCAATTATAGGAAAAACAGCCAAGTCGATTGACAGTTAGGGCTTGGGGCTATACGAACCCGCATCAGGCGTGTGCCCGTGAATATTTCGGGCAAGTTACCATAAATACTTCGGGCAAGTGCCCGTTATAGCTTCGGGCCAATGCCCATTACAGATTTGGGCCAGTGCCCTTATATAATGAAAGAACATTACATGCTCAAATTTACAGAGCTTGACCTAAGAAAACCGATCCTTCGTGCTGTAGCTGAAGGCGGGTATGAAGAGATGACGCCCATTCAAAGCCAGGCGATCCCTTATATTCTTAACGGTCACGATCTGGTTGGCGTTGCTCAAACCGGTACCGGTAAAACAGCCGCCTTTTCCTTACCCATCATTCAAAAGCTTTTAAAAGCCGAAGGCATACGCACAGCCAAAGCGACCCGCGCCCTTATTTTGTCTCCAACCCGCGAATTGGCTGTCCAAATCGCTGACAACATCAATGCTTATGGCAAATATTTACATTTACGCACCACCTTGGTCTACGGCGGGGTTTCTGAAAAACCGCAAATAAAAACGATGGCAAGTGGTGTTGATATCCTGATCGCAACACCCGGACGGTTGTTGGATCTTATGAACCAAGGCCATATTAATTTAAAATTAGCCGAATTTTTAGTCCTAGATGAAGCCGACCGAATGCTGGATATGGGCTTCATTCGCGACATAAAAAAAATTGTTCAGCAACTGCCGAAGCAACGCCAAACCGTTATGTTTTCAGCAACCATGCCTGCAAGCGTCGAAAGTTTGGTCAACACCTTCTTAAAAGACCCGGTTCGTGTTGAAGTCGCCCCGGCGGCAACTACGGCTGAAAAAGTCACTCAGCATGTTTTAATGGTACCTAAATCCCGCAAGCGCGATTTGTTGGAATTTGTTTTAAAGAATGAAGACTTAAAACGGGTTTTGATTTTCACAAGGACCAAACATGGCGCTAACAAGGTTTCTCAAAACCTCGAGAAACTTGGTATTTCATCAGGGGCTATTCATGGCAACAAATCTCAAAATGCACGGCAAAAAGCGCTTAATGCGTTTAAGTCGGGAATAATCCGAACATTGGTCGCGACTGATGTAGCGGCACGCGGCATTGACGTAGATGACGTTACCCACGTGATCAATTTTGAATTACCAAACGAACCAGAAAGCTATGTTCACCGCATTGGCCGGACAGCTCGCGCAGGCGCATCAGGGGTATCGTTATCTTTTTGTGACCCAGAAGAACGCGCTTATTTGCGAGACATTGAAAAAATTACACGCCAACAAATCCCAATGATGGAAGATCACCCCTATCACTTAGAAGGCTTATCAGCTCATTTAAATGGTGGAGATATAGAAAAACCTAAAACTGGGCGCCGCTCGGGAGCCCAATCACGCGCAATACGTGCGGGAAAGCCAAAACTCGGAAATCAAAATAACCAACCCCAAGGCCCAAAAAAGGCACACAGCGCCAAGCCACAGGGGAATAACTCTCAAGGAGCAAAGCCTCAGGGCGCAAGTCACACAGCCGCAAAGCCCAGTACTAGAGGTGGGCAACACAAACGCCGCTCACAAGGTCAGCGCCCCCACCCATCCCGTGATTAAGCGCATGTACATATTTTTGAAGTGAAAGGTCCCTAAAAGTCCGTAGATAAACAGATCTTCAAATAATCAGCAAATCTCGTTGTGAACTGTTTGCAGCGACTGGAAATTTATTTAGTTATGCGGTCCCACCTCACAGTTCAGATAGTGCTGGCGATTGTATTTTAATCTGTATCACATGCCAAAATCGAATTGACGCTACAGATACAGTTGATACCCACCATTGGCGCTGCTTGAACGATAGAATGAGGACCCAAATCCCATCAATATAAGTTATGGCAAGGCGTATGTTGAGCCGCTTAAACTTGGAAATCTAGGCTCAAAATGCGTTGGGTTTGCTTTATTTAAAAGATGAAGCACAAGCGTGAGCCGAGGCAGACGATGCCGTTAAACATATCGATAGCAACGGTGCAGTATTAACATCAAGCAATACAGTGACATTGATTAAATACTTAAGTGTAAGAGGTGGTGGTTCTATGGCCAAATGCGTAACCGCCGTCCGAAACATTTCACTAGTATCAGAAAACGCCAAACATATTGAAGGCCGCATAAGCGGTCAACAAATCGTTATACTGGCTGAGTTTGTGAAAAAATCACTTCATTCATGACGTTGCGACCCAATTCGGTGTTACAAAAATTCTGATAAAATCAATTTAAGCTACTGAACTGAGCCAAGAGATACTAGATGTTGTTGGCTTTGTTCAAGCCAACTGAATTTAACGCCTTATTTCCCAGTATAGTTTGGTATCCTTTTTTCAACAAATGCGTTTAATCCTTCCGCTAAATCTTGGCTTTGTCCATGCGCTTCCCATGCCCGTACTTCCATCGCTAAAGCGCGATCTAGGGGCGCATCCAATCCATCATCAACCAGTTCTTTCATACGGCGGATAACCAACGGGCTTTTGCTTGCTATCTTTTCAACAAGCTTACTGACCCTCTCGTATAAAGCTTCTTGATCTGCGACAACGTCATTGATCAACCCCCATTCCATTAATTGTCTTGCAGGTAAAAGATCACCTGTAAACAACAACTCCTTAGCCCGCATTGGACCAATTTTGCGTGGCAAATTAATCGTACCCCCGCCGCCTGGAATAACGCCAAAGTTCACATGGGCATCACCAATTTTAGCGTCTTCAACTGCATATACCAAATCACAAGCCTGAATAAATTCAATACCACCCGCTGCCGCAACACCATTAACTGCGGCAATAACAGGTTTTCTGCATTTGATTATGCTGATAAATAAATCCGATGCCGCTTGAAAAAATTTTCTAATTTCTTCGCTATCTTTGCGCTCGATAATTCCCAACAAATTCTTTAAATCCGCACCCGCACAAAAAGCCCTGCCCGCACCCGTTAAAATGATGCCGTGAACAGCATCATCTTGGTCGGCTTTCGCGATGGCATCCGGGACTTCGACAAGCATTGCCCCATCAATAGAATTTAAAGCGCCGGGCCGGTTAAGGGTAATCCACGCGGCTGGACCTTTTACTTCATATCGAATGCTTTGATAGATCATTTTAAATCTCTATTTCAAATTCTAAGCAATTAATTACCCGTGGGTTTACGCATCATGATGACCACGGTGTTACCAATTTGGCAAACCTGATCGTTTTGATCCATAATTTCGAGGCGCAAGCGAACAACACCACGATCTTGATGTCGGCTACTTGGTCTGGCTTCTATCACTTCGGCCCGCACGTGAACCGTATCCCCGGCTCGCAATGGTGCTTCGAAAGCCCAATCAATTCCCTTCAACGCCAATACAGTCCCATCAATCAAATCCAGCCGGCTCAACAATCCAAACGCCATCCCAACCATCATGGGCCCATGGGCAATGCGCCCGCCAAAAGGTGTTGCCGCAGCAAACACTTCATCCGTATGAACTGGGTTAAAATCCCCAGTCAATCCAGCAAACCACATAATGTCGCTTTCCGTTAATGTGCGCGCTGGCGTTACAAATACTTCACCTTCTGTGAATTCTTCTAGGTAACGTCCCATTTTATGCTCCTATATATCACGTTCTTTGGCGTCTAGTTCCCTAAGCGCAACACGACGAATTTTTCCGCTAACGGTTAGTGGCATTTCAGAAATAATTCTAACTTGGCGCGGGTATTCATGGGCTGATAATCGCTTGCGCACAAAAGCTTGAATTTCTTCACGCAACCCAACTGTATCCTCGTATCCTTCAGCCAAAGTCACATATGATTTTACAATTTCACCCCGTACCAGATCAGGGCTGCCAATGACACCCGCCAATATAATAGCTGGATGCAGCAACAAGCATTCCTCAACCTCGGTCGGCCCAATACGATAACTGGAACTAATGATGACATCATCATCGCGGGCTTTGAACCAAAAATAACCATCCTCATCGCGATGTCCTAAATCCCCCAACACACACCAATCTCCAATAAATTTAGAGCGCGTGCCTTCAACATTATTCCAATACCCTAAAAACATGACCGGGTCCGGTTTTTGAACCGCCATCAATCCTTCTTCTCCGGCGGGTAATTCATTTCCGTCAACATCGATAACCGCTACCCGGTGCCCCGGCACGGGTAGGCCCATGGAGCCTGGTTTGATGTTCATGATCTTTGCATTATTAGCGACCACTAAATTAACTTCGGTCTGGCCATAAAACTCATTAATCGTCACGCCAAAAGTATCGCGGCCCCATTCAATAATCGCTTCACCTAAGGCTTCACCACCGCTAGCAATGGAGCGCAAATTAACTCCAAAAGTTTTTGGATCTTTAACTTGTTGCAACATACGAAGCGCGGTCGCTGGCATGAACGTATTTCGCACCTGATGCTTAGCCATCAATTCCATTACAGCTTCTGGTTCAAACTTTGCAAAGCGCTTCGCAAGAACGGTGATACCGTGAAACAACGATGGCAACATGACATCTAACAACCCACCTGCCCACGCCCAATCGGCTGGCGTCCAAAACAAATCATCCGCATGAGGAAAAAATTCATGGGGAAATTCTACGCCCGGCATGTGGCCCAGCAACACACGATGCGCATGCAATGCGCCCTTCGGGTTTCCTGTTGTACCAGAGGTATAAATCAATAAAGCCGGATCTTCAGATTTTGTGTTTCGTGTCTCGAATTGATCAGATGCTGATGCCAACGCTTCGTGCCAATCGATTAAATTTTCACCTGCACCATCAATAACGATAACATGTTCAAGGGCGCTGAGTTGATCTTGAACTTCCTTCAAATGGGGTAAATTTTCAGAGCAAGTAATCAAAATTCGGGCTGCACTATCGGTCAATCGATGGCTCAACGCATCCGGCCCAAACAGACTAAACAAAGGAAGCGCAATAGCCCCCGTCTTGTAAATCCCTACATGTGATATGGCGCACTCAAGAGATTGCGGTAAATGAATACCAATACATTCACCGGGCTTAGCGTTTAAATCGCTCAACACGTTAGCCAATTGGTTGGCATTCCTTTGCAATTGAGAAAACGTCAATTCCTGAACGGCGCCTGTAGCCGACTCATAAATAACAGCAACCTTATGAGGACATATCTTAGCGTGGCGATCACAAACAGCGCTTGCTATATTAAAGTGCTCTGGAATGTCCCATTTAAATGCATCGTAACAACCATCATAGGTTTTTGTTTTTGGTAACATACCATTTACTGTCATATCCTTTTTGCCACTTCTTCTAACATCACTTCGGTTGCTCCGCCGCCAATCGATTGGATGCGAGCATCGCGTACCATGCGTTCAATGGCCGTCCCTTTAATATAACCAAAGCCACCATGAAATTGCTGGCAATCGTACATGACTTTATTTACTAGCTCCACACAATAAGCTTTGACCATAGAAACCTCTTTGGTGCAATCGATGCCTTGGGTATCTAACCATGCGGCATGATAAACCATTTGACGCCCGGCTTCGACTTCACTTAACCGCATGGACAAACGCTGTCGGATGGTTTGTTTATCCCACAGCGTTGCCTCAAAGGCTTTGCGGTTCCGGGTGTATTCCAATGTCAGTTCAAGAGCTTTTTGGGCTTCACCTATTGCTTGGGCTCCCAGAACAATACGCTCATTTTGGAAATTTTTTAAGATCGCATAAAAACCCTGATCGACCCCACCCAAAATATTGTTTTCTGGAACGCGGCATTCATCAAAAATAAGTTCAGCCGTATCTGAACTTTGCCAACCCATTTTGTCAATGGCCCTACCAACCGTAAAACCCGGCGTGCCTTTTTCAACAATGAACATAGTGATCCCGCGCGAGCCTTTTTGACTTGTGTCCGTGCGCGCAGCTACAAAGTATAGATCACCGTGCACCCCATTTGTGATGAACGTTTTGGTTCCGTTTAAAACCCAGTCATTACCCTCTTTAACGGCACGTGTATTTAGTCCTGCCACGTCTGATCCTGCATCCGGTTCCGTAACAGCTACGGCTGTTATTAAGTTACCTTTAATGATGTCTGGCATATATTTTTCTATTTGTTCTGGCGTGCCCGCATTTGCTAAATGCGGTGATGCCATGTCAGTGTGAACCAAAACGGTAATCGCAAACCCCCCATATGAAGATCTCCCTAATTCTTCGGCCAAAACAACGGATTCTAATGTATTCAAATTTGATCCGCCAAATTGTTCAGGATATCTAATGCCTAATAACCCAAGCGAAGCTAAATCTTTTAAAACCTGACGAGGCGTCATTCCGTCAGCTTCCCATGCGTCTCCGTTGGGCACAACTTTTTCAGAAATGAAGCGGCGAATTTGATCGCGCAACAAGTCATGCTCTTCTGTAAAATAAATACTTCTTTGCATGCAAAAATTCCTACGTTTTAAATTATGGTTCCACTTCAAGCGTCACCAAGGAGACCCTACCGTCTACCGTATCGCCGACTTTATGGCGGACAGATGCAATGACGCCGTCCCTGGGTGCTGTCAAATTTTGTAATAACTTCATCGCCTCAAGAACAATTAAAATTTGCCCCGCGTCCACCTTATCCCCTACAGAAACACGAACCTCAACAACCAGTCCTGGCATCGATGCAGAAATCATACCGTCCCTGTTTTCTTGCTTAACAGTTGCCCCCAACAAGGCTTGTTCGGATGTTAATATGTGCAAACAGTGTATGTTCACTCCTGAATGCAATATCACTGATTGGTCAATAACTTTCACTGAAACAGTGCGTCGATGACCATCAATTTCATAACTTAATATGTCTTCTTTTAGTGCTATATTTGTTAGTTCATAGATCGTCTCAGCATCTAAGCACACAAACAAAGATATTCCACTCCCTGATATTTGAGTGACGCAATCCACATCTTCAGCATCGCGCACATAAAACGTTGTACTTCCAGTGCGTCCTGCAACTTCGGTAATTCGCCATGCACCCAACGATTTCCAAGGTGACTCATTTTCATTTTTTAAGTTTGAATTCGATAAAAAAAATGCAACAGCTGCTTCCATGCGATCTTGGTTATCCACACTGGGTGCTGTCCATCCATTGGGCCATTGGGCGTTCAATAATCCGGTGTGGTGTTCAGCATCAACAAACGCATCTGTTGATAAAACATCAGATAAAAATGCAATATTGGATCTTACACCACTGATTTTATACTCAGATAATGCACGGCTCAGGTTACGTCTGGCTGATTTACGATCCGAGTTCTTGACAATTACTTTGGATAGCATCGAATCATAATAATGACTTACAACCGATCCCGCCTCTACGCCGCTATCAACACGTACATTTTTACCCGTGGGTTCCGTGTATGAATTTATAATTCCCGTTTGCGGGCGAAAATTATCTGCCGGATCTTCAGCTACAATGCGGGCTTCCATTGCCCATCCGCTGCACGTAATATCAGATTGCGCAAATGGAATTACTTCTCCCGATGCAACACGGATTTGCCATTCAACTAAGTCAATGCCAGTAATTAATTCTGTAACTGGGTGCTCGACTTGTATACGTGTATTCATTTCAAGAAAATAAAAATCTTCGGATTTAGGATCGTAAATAAATTCAACAGTTCCGACACTGTTATATTTAATTAAACTTGTTAACTGAACCGCAGCTTCTAATAATTTAACACGCACAGAGTTTGGGAAATTTGGAGCAGGCGCTTCTTCAATTAACTTTTGATGATTGCGTTGAATCGAACAATCGCGCTCAAACAAATGCAATGCCGGTGCTGATCCATCACTCAGGATTTGCACTTCAATATGACGAGCGCTTTCAACAAACCGTTCTAACAACACATCCCCATCACCAAAGGCCGCTTTCGCTTCTTTGCGCGCCAGATGAAGTTGATTTATAAAATCACTTAAATCATACACCCGGCGCATCCCACGACCACCGCCCCCGGCGCTTGCTTTAATCAAAAGCGGAAATCCCACACGCTCGGCTTCAGCCAACAACACGCTATCCGATTGATCCGTACCGTGGTATCCTGGCACAACAGGAATGCCTGCTTTTTCTGCCGCTAATTTAGCCTGAACTTTTGATCCCATCTCCGCAATAATTTCAGGCGATGGGCCGACAAATATTAACCCAGCATCAATACACCTTTGGGCGAATACAGCGTTTTCGGCCAAAAATCCATACCCCGGATGAACAGCATCAGCGCCCGTTTGTTTGGCCGCGTTTAAAAGAGCATCAGCATTCATGTAACTATCCCGGGCTTCTGACCCACCAATAAGAAACGCTTGATCCGCTAATGATACAAACGGTGCTTCCCGGTCCTCATCTGAATACACGGCAACTGAGTTTAAGCCCAATTCGTGGCATGCCCGGATTATGCGGACGGCAATTTCACCCCGATTCGCAACTAATACTCTTTCGATGCTCATGCATCAGATCTCCAAGGTGGAAGTTTTTTATTTAAAAATGCCGCCACACCCGTTTTCCCTTCACCTGTTTCCCAAGCATCGGCTAAACGGTCTTGGGTATATTGAACGTTGTCTTCAAAGTTGTGCGCATCAACATAACGGATCAAGCGTTTGGTTTCTGCAACCGCTCCCGGTGCCGCTTCTAAATGATCCAGAATGACGGCCTCAACTCGAGCTTGAATTTCAACGTTATCAACAACAAAACTTAACAATCCAATTTGCCCTGCGCGGTTCCCATCAAACAATGCACCTGACAACATTGAGGCGCGTGAATTTGCGGTTCCAATGCGGTTAATAACGTAAGGGGAAATATTTGCAGGTATCAAACCAATGCGAACTTCGGTCAAACCAAAGCGGCTAGCGTTACCACCAATCGTCACATCACAAACAGACATCATTCCAACACCACCGCCATAAGCATGCCCATTAATGTGTCCGATTAATGGTTTTGGAAGGGAATCTAAATCTCGCAGCATACGGCCTAATTCACCACTTTCAAAAGTCCGTTCCATGCGTGGTTTTTCCATAGTTTTTTCAAACCATTTGAAATCACCGCCCGCACAAAAACTTTTCCCAGTGCCTGTCAATACAACAACACGCACCCCATCATCTGCGGCTAATTCGGCTGCGGAATGACGTAATTCTTGGATCATTACATCGTTCAAAGCATTGTGTTTTTCAGGTCGATTCAATCGCAACGTTGCGACGCCACGATCATCGGTTTCTAAAGTTATTGTCTCATAAGTATGTGTCATTTTATTTTTCAATCTTACATGCGGTAAACAGGTGCTCTCGGACCATCTTCTGGAACTGTCGAGACAATCGACAAACACAAGCCCAATACGTCGCGGGTTTGGGTAGGCTCGATCATCCCATCATCCCATAGGCGTGACGTTGCATAATACGGGTCACTTTGTTCGCCATATTGGTCACGTACTTGTTTTTCAATAGCCTCTAATTCTTCTTCCGTTGCGGGCTCTCCCTTTACGCTTGTCCGCCGTAACTCCAGCATTACGTTGGCTGCAATATCAGCCGACATGGTGGCCAATTCGGCCGACGGCCATGCAAACATAAAGTTAGGACGGAACCCCCGCCCGCACATACCATAATTACCCGCACCATATGATCCACCAACAATAACTGATATTTTAGGTACTTGCGCTGTTGACATTGCGTAAACCATTTTAGCGCTGTTTTTTGCAATCCCAGTTCGCTCGGCTTCTGTACCAACCATGAAACCGGTAATGTTGTGTAAAAATAATAACGGAATATTGCGTTGCCCACACAGCTCAATAAAATGCGCAGCTTTTAATGCGGACTCTGAAAACAACGCCCCATTGTTGCCAATAATTCCAACCGGATATCCATATATACGGGCCGTTCCACAAACTACAGTTTCTCCCCATTCAGGTTTGAATTCTTGGAACTGACTGTCATCAATAATACGGGTGATTATTTCACGCACATCATATGGAACGCGTCGGTCGTGGCTAATGACGCCGGTTAATTCTTTTGGATCAGCTATGGGAGCTCCAATTTTTTTTCCCTTATCCAACACCCTCTCCATATTCAGCTCGCCAACTATATCGCGCATCATTGCGATTGCGGTTGGCTCATCAGCGGCCAAATGATCGGTCACACCAGAGACGCGTGTATGCATAGCGGCGCCACCTAAGGTCTCTCCATCGACGTCTTCATTAATAGCAACTTTAACAATCGATGGTCCGCCCAAATGGATGCGTGAATTTCCTTCGACCATAATTGATTGATCTGACAATGCCGGGATATACGCGCCGCCCGCTGTACATCCACCAAACACCACGGACAATTGAGGCAAGCCCGAAACCGACATATTACATTGCCTATGGAAGGTGTTACCAAAATGATCGCGGTCTGGGAAAACTTTATCTTGTTGTAGTAAATTAGCTCCACCACAATCAACCATATAAATACAAGGCAAGCGATTTTCAGCTGCAATCTCTTGTGCACGGACATGCTTTTTGACCGTTTCTTCGTAAAACGATCCGCCTTTCACCGTTGCATCATTAGCAATGATCACACAGGGCGTTCCCAATACAATGCCAATCCCGGTGACAATCCCCGCACTGGGCAATTGGTTTTTATATTGCCCCCATGCAGCTAAAGGTGAGAATTCGAGGAACGGCGTTCCCGCATCAACTAACAAATCTACTCGATCCCGAACCAAAACTTTGCCACGCAAATGATGCCGATCGATCAATTCTTGGCGGCCACCGGACGTAAATACCGCCATGCGTTCACGCAACGTGTTTAACAATATTTGGTAATGTTTTTGGTTCGCCAGAAAGTCTTCTGAGCGATTATCAATCCGGGTTTGTAGCTGGCTCATACTTTACTCTCCACATAATTTAATAACCCACCCAAAAGAGTTTCAGAGAAGCGGTCTGCCAATTTCTACACATCATCTTTCGCCGGATCAAACCATTCCAAGGTCGCGTTTAACGAGCGGATAAGCATATGTTTAAAGGCATCGTGACCGACAGAAGCACGCAAGCCCTCTTGATTTTTCTGCCCTGCTCAAAATAGACATCCACAAAGCTTCATATCGTCGGCGCACGCGTCGATTGGCTTTTCTCACTTCATCGGGGACTTGACCATAAATTTGCACATTAGCCAACGTGTAATTGCTAAACGCAAACAGGGCCTGTAGATGATTCAGAATACCAGCACGTAACAATTCACCCGCACTCGCCTGTTTAGACATTGCACAAATAGCGGCTTCAACTTTTTTATGAACCATCTCAATCCCAAGATCGAGTACCTCTAAGACAATGGTTTCTTTAGAGGCAAAGTAATAATGCAAGCTTCCTGATTTTATTCCCGCTGATTCTGCAATAACCCGCAACGACACCTGCCCATAGCCATATTGGCGAAACAACCCCGCCGCCGCGTCTAAAATTTGGGCCCGAGAAACATCCGCTTTATATTTTTTACCGCTTAACATAAATAAAATTTAACAGTTTTTCATGCACCTAACAATCGTTAGAAAGATAACATTGTTAATTCCTAATCAACCGAATCAAGAGCCCGAGGCTGATATTTATACCAACTTGATAATCCAAGGACTTATACGCCTACATCTTTTTAGGAACCCCCCCATAAGCATCCCAAGAACCAGCAGTCAGCCAACCCACATCAACGGGTAAATTGACACCAGTTATTCCTGATGCGAGATTACTAGCTAAGAAGGCAATTGCTTGTGCAATTTCGCTCGATTCAACCAAACGGCCAGCCGCTGAATTATCCGTCAGAGCAGAAATATTGCGCTCACCCTTGTCAATGGCATCCTGTAATGCAGGCGTCAGGGTATATCCGGGCGATACAGCATTAACACGAACACCGGAGCGGCCCCATTCGGCAGCCAAGCAGCTGGTCATGCTTATAACAGCCGCTTTAGCCGGCGCATACGCATGAAGTGGTACAGAACGCAAACCTGTAATTGAGGCTATATTAATAATACTTCCAAATCCGCGTTTTGCCATGCGCGTTCCAACTTCTCGGCATGTAATGTAAGTGCCCCTTTGATCTATTTGAACAACTCGGTCCCAAACATCTTGCCCAAGCTCATGTGCTCGAAGTGGTTTTTGAATAACGCCGGCGCTAGTCACTAACACATCAATGGACCCGACATTTCCTTCGGCCCACACAACAGCCGCTTCAATGCTTGCTTCGCTGCCGACATCAATTTTAACCGCCCGGCCTTTAAGCTCTTTGGCAATAGTGGATGCCCGATCAAAATTGATATCTCCAATCACGACGTTGCATCCATACCCGGCGAAGAGGCGGACACAGGCCTCACCAATACCACTGGCTCCGCCAGTTACGAAGACGATTTTATCTTGTAATGATGTTTTCAAGGCTCACCCCTTAACAGAAATGTTTCAAGTTCGACTATACTTCTACGTGAACCTGCTAGGGAAAGGCAACTTTCAGTAGCTCAAGGTTTTTATGTTGGGTTGACACTCTTTATTTTCGACTTCGGGTGCAGGCTAAAAAAAATTCTCAACAACCTCAATGTCTCAAACACATAGCACTTTCTGTGACTATTTTTCCTTTCTTTCTTTTTCAGCAGCCAGTCTCAACGCTTTCAACTTTTCGGTTTTTTCCTGTGATTTTTTTGATATAGCTTCTTTTGCTTTAATGACTTTCGTATTGTTGTTTTTAGGTGGTTTACGATCTTTAAACTCGCCTCTATCACCGCGCTCGATAGCCGCAAACATTTTGTCATCCGCATTGTTTGGTCGTGTTGATCCTGATCCCATTACGCCACCTTCTTTGCTATATGTTGCTTACCAAGTTTAAGAGCAACCTCCACTATAAACCATACGTGAAGATAGCTCCAGTAATGACCAAAAAAACAAATTGTCATTTTCTATCTTATATTTATATCAGCTTGTCGCTGCCTAAATCTACTCTTTGCACTTAACCATGCCAGCAGCGTTTTCCAAACATCATAAGGATTGTTATGTGATTATATAGGGTCCCCTAACCATGTTGAACAAAGATATAACTCCTTATAATTATAAAGTAGACTTAACTCTAGAAAACACATCGCTCTACATTTGCTATATTATGTCACGCTGCAAAACAATATTAACTTACGTTAACTTAATTTCAGAGGGTTGGCCAAAAAGATGATTGATGACGTTTTACCAGGTGTTAGCAACGGACCAGCCACTTTGAGTCAAGCTTTAGTGGAAATGGAAAACGGCATGACCACCAAAATCGAGCATGATGATGCAATTGAATTGGAACTGCTTGGGGTTAAGCAAAAACTACAGTGCGAGTTTCGCGACGAAGTGATCGCGAAACGCCGTTCAAAAACGGTTTAGATTATACCCGTGAAGAAGAGATTTACTATGGTACGATTAATGACATCAAATTCTTATTGGAAGAAGCATTAATTCAAAAATCCGCTCGTTACAACAAATTACAACCATGGGCATAATTAATAACCGAACATGGCCGTTTGATAACAGGTCAAAACCTGCTAGTACACAGGACGTTGGCGAAGCCATCGTTAAACAACTAGCTGCTTAGTAACTACTCTATAGCTCTGTGTCCCAGGCGCAGAACTATAGAATTGTCTGCTTATTCAAAATCGTATCTACATATTTATAAAAAACTAAAACCGCTTAACTATACACAATCTAGTAAAATTAGCTGTGCAGTGAGAAGCATATCCATACAGGGGGGCGTCCATAAATCTCAGCACATCTAACCATTGCTTTGAT
>CALJEW010000157.1 GCA_938074585.1 uncultured Rhodospirillales bacterium
TGAGTCCCCGCTTGAGTAACGATCAGATACCCTGCCTTTTGCATTTTACTATCTGTTTGTTCACCCGCCCAAGCCATTAGCTTTGACGAAGCACGCCACTAGCATGCCCGCACGGTTTTTGGGATGCCGCGCCTGGCGGAAATCGCGGCGCTTAATCCCCTAAATCATGCCGCCGCCATCAACAAAGTATTAGAAGGCGGACAACGATGAAAAAACATCGGCGTTGGGATCAGGTAATAATTATGACCTATGGCGAATTCGGCCGCCGCCCCAAAGTGAATTTATCCAAAAGAACCGATCATGGCACCACTGCACCACACTTTATATTAGGTGTTCCTATAAAGATCGTTTCTATAGCGAACAACCTCCCTTAAACGCTCTGGAAGGCGAAAATTTAGCCTATGGCCTCCATTTTAAACAGCTATATGCTAAAGTTACACGCGAATGCTGGGGTTTGGAGGCAATTTTTTAAATCATCACTCATTAAATTGTATCTCATGATGGTTCTCACGACAGAGCGTGCTATATAACGCCTTATGTCCGATCCTTTTGATTTATCAGCATCAGCTGAACCCGAGCAAGAGCCTCACCCAGGAGCCCCCATGCGCGCACCTGAACCCATACCGGATTCTAGACGCTATTTAGACAAATTAAACGAAACACAATTAAAAGCCGTCGAAACCATTGATGGGCCCTTATTGGTTTTGGCTGGCGCTGGGACCGGAAAAACTCGCGTTCTGACAACTCGTATGGGACATATAATACTTCGAGGGAAATCCCGCCCGTGGGAAATTTTGGCTGTTACGTTTACAAACAAAGCCGCGCGGGAAATGCAGGAACGGGTAGCGGATTTGATCAAACGCCCCATTGAAAGCATGTGGGTTGGCACCTTCCATGCCATTGGCGCACGTATTTTGCGGCGCCATGCGGAAGCAGCTGGGCTTAAATCCAACTTCACGATTTTAGATACGGACGACCAAATCCGCCTAATCAAACAGCTAATTGATATTCATGAAATTGATGAGAAGCGCTGGCCACCCCGGGTTATTTCAGGAACCATCCAACGCTGGAAAGACCGTGGATTAATGCCCGACAAAGTCACTCCAACAGAAGGCGGCGAAGCTGATGAAGGTCGAGTACTTTCATTATATAAGGAATACCAACAGCGTTTATTAGCCATAAATGCTGCCGACTTTGGCGACTTATTGCTATTGTGTTTAAAGCTATTTCAAGAACACACTGATATATTGGCCGAGTACCAAAATCAATTTCGCTACGTCTTGGTTGACGAATACCAAGACACCAATGTTGCCCAATATTTATGGCTACGATTACTTGCGCAGAAGCACCGCAATATTTGTTGCGTTGGGGATGATGATCAATCGATCTATTCATGGCGGGGTGCTGAAGTAGGCAACATTTTGCGCTTCGAAGAAGATTTTCCAGGTTCAGCTATGGTCCGGCTAGAACGCAATTACAGATCAACCCCACATATTTTGGCAACCGCATCCAGCTTGATCGCCCATAACGAAGACCGGCTAGGCAAAACCCTTTGGACAGAGACCGACGAAGGCGAAAAAATTTTGGTTCGAGGCGTTTGGGACGGCGAAGAAGAAGCCCGCGTCGTTGGCGATGCCATTGAAGTCTTGCAGCATAAAAAACATAAGCTAAACGAAATAGCGATTTTAGTTCGTGCCAGTTTTCAAACCCGCGAATTTGAAGAACGCATGATTACGCTGGGCATACCGTACCGGATTATTGGCGGTGCACGGTTTTATGAGCGCCAAGAAATCCGAGACGCGATTGCTTACCTGCGCGTTATCTTTCAACCCGATGATGATTTAGCGTTCGAGCGCATTATCAATCTTCCCAAACGCGGCATTGGCCCCGCTGCCATGCAAACTATCCATCATTTTGCACGGTCCGAGCGGATTTCACTGACACGTGCTGTTTTAAGATTGGTCGAGACCGACGAGTTTCGGCCCAAGGTGAAAACAACGCTTATCATTTTAATGGCTGATTTTGATCGGTGGCGGGGATTGTTGACCGTTATGCATCATCCAGAACTGGTCAGCACGATTTTAGACGAAAGCGGCTACACCCAAATGTGGCGTGATCATAAAGCGCCAGAGGCACCTGGGCGACTTGATAACTTAAAAGAAATGGTCGCTGCTTTGGAAGAGTTTGAAAACATCGGTGGGTTTTTAGAACATGTTAGCTTGGTCATGGAAAATGAAGATTCTAAAAATCTAGATAAAGTAACCATCATGACTTTGCATGGTGCCAAAGGTTTGGAGTTTGAAAGCGTTTTTTTACCCGGATGGGAAGATGGGCTTTTCCCCCATCAGCGCTCATTAGACGACAGCGGCGCATCGGGCTTAGAAGAAGAACGCCGCTTGGCCTATGTTGGCATTACCCGCGCTCGAAAACGCGCCACCATCCTTTATGCTTCGAACCGCAGGATCTATGGTAAATGGCAAAGCGCTTATCCATCGCGCTTCATTGACGAATTACCAACCGACCACATCAGCCATGAGACAAATCCTGGCCTTGGCGCGTCTGGGCGTACGTCAGAACCCTCTTTTGGTTTTGATAACAGCGATGGATTTCAGCAATCAAAATGGCAAACGCGGCGCAAAGTGCTTGCCCAACGCCAAATTGATGCCATTTCTTATAACCAAACGGACACATCAGAAAGCGGTCTAAAGTTTGAGACTGGTGAACGTATTTTTCATCAAAAATTTGGCTATGGCAAGATCACGTTCATCGACAACAATAAGTTAGAAGTCGAATTTGAGAAAGCCGGAACCAAAAAAGTTATCGACAGTTTCGTAAAACGGACCAAATAATAAAATGAACATGCCTACCTTTTTATGGCGGATCGATTTCATAATCCCCAAAGCCCACCGTGAAGTATTTGAAGACATCCTTGAGCCATATTGCCTTGCGTTGACTTCCTTCGAAAATGAAAAAACAAATGAATGGATGATCGAAGGCTTCACCGCGACGGAACCCAATTCCAGTGGCATCACCAACAAACTGGAACGGATTTCTGCTGAATGTGGCATTTCAACACCAAAAATTATTTTTGATTTGGTCCCACCCAAAAATTGGCTTGAAGAAAACTTAATGGATTTCCCGTCCATCCAAATTGGCCGCTACTATATCCACGGCACCCACCTTGACCCTAAAGCGCGGGGCGGCATGATCCAGTTAGAACTTAATTCAGGATCAGCCTTTGGCTCTGGCGAACATGCAACTACAGAAGGCTGTTTGCGCGCTATGGAACATTTAGCTCGCCAGTTTGATTTTAAAAATATATTGGATATGGGATGTGGGTCTGGGATTTTAGCCATGGCCGCTGCGAAAACATGGCGCAGGCCGGTTATAGCTAGCGACATCGATGATGAAGCCACCCGTGTGACGATCGAAAACGCCAATAAAAATGGCCTTCGAGGCCTAATCCGCGCCACCTGTGGCATGGGTTATTCATCAGAGCTCGTTCGTAACAATGCACCGTATGACTTAATTTTGTGTAATATTTTAGCAAACCCGCTGGTTCAAATGGCGGGTGATATAAGCCGCCATTTATCAAACGATCCAACCCGCCGCCAATTTGTAATTTTATCAGGATTGTTAGAGCGTGATAGCAATCGGGTTATTGCTGCTCACCGGGCACGAGGATTGCATTTGTATAATAAAATCATCATCAACGGCTGGATGATTTTGGTAATGACGCGCAAGCGTATAAACACCCAAAGTTGGCACTAAGCGTTTCTATTTGGATTGTGCCCAATTGGATATTGAGATGCAGGGCTTTCATCCGTAGATTCATCTAAAGGGCTAGCCTGTGCCGGTTGCGATGGCGACATTTTAATAATGATGTCGTCCAACAACGATTGCAAATATTCCGATTGCGTTAAGAGCTTATTCGTCGCGTCTAACGCTTGATTTGAAGCCATAGAAGCAATTTCATTAGCTGTTGATGTTACTGTTTGCATAGAAATTCGAATTGATTGGACGGTACGTTCCGCCCGTTCGGTTGCATCCCGAATTGCATCAAAACGTTGCGACATCCCTTGTTCCGAAAATCCATCTTCAAAATTTTGACGACCTGGTTCACTGAATGGAATTAAGTTTTCAGGATCATTGGGGCGTTGTGCCTGAGAGTTAGTGTTGAAGGCCAACAAATTGGTTTGGTCTCGAACAGATGTAACCAAATGGCTTAAGCTTTCAATTTGGCCGGTAGCATCTTGAAGAGAGGCAACTAAATATTCTGTCCGTTCCACATCAGCAGCAGCCTCGGTCACGTATTCACTGAAATGCGCTAATTGTTGGCTAACCGACGAAATAGGCCCAATACCCGAATTTGATATTAAAGGCGAGGGGACAGATGTATTTGCACCGTGCATATAAGCAGGCGATAGGCTGGCAACCCGCTCTTCCAAATACTCGGACTCCGTTTCTGGCAGCAGTTCAGGGTCAAATTGTAGTTCTGGTGGCAATTCTGGAGAGGTTGCGTATGCTCTTTGTTCCGCTTCCAAAGCAACCTCAGCTATAAATGAAGCCTTAGCAGATTCGACTGCGGTCACGGCCTGCAAGTCCGATTGAGCAATTGCCAAGTTTAATTTTTCGTTCGTCTGTTCCAGTTCAATGCGAAGACGGTCCAACTCAGATACATCATCGCACCATTTATCAAGAGCCCGCGCCACCTGACCAACGGCATCAATATTCCCACGCCCCGAAATCGAAACATTTCGCTCTCCCGCAGCAATGCGTTGCGCCGCTCCAGCAATAGTGCGAACGCCCCCCGCCATGCTGCGCATCAAAAGCAGCCCAACAAAAACCAACCACATTAATATAGCAACACTTCCACCGGCAATTGTATAACGAGCGAAGGATTGTATTTTTTCTAAATCTTGGGTCGCTAAAATTATTTGGTTTTTCGAGAAAGTTGTTAACAAGTCTAGGCTTGGGGCCACATAAGCCAACAAGTCATTAAACCGTCCCTGCTCTCTATCTAAGGCAAATCGCTGATTAATAAGCATTAGCATATCTGTCTCATGCGCTTTCAAAAGTTCCATTATTTCTGCTTTAATCAAACCCGCAATCTCAGCCGCGCCTAGGAACGCATGTAAAGTCCCATAGCGTTTTCTGATCTCATCCACACCTTCGCGGCTTCCAGAAGACAACGTTTCCCGGCCTTGGCGGTTAATACGGACAATTTGATCACTTAAATTAGAATGCCCGGTTTGGCTAAAGCGGATTTGCAGATTTTTTGTAGTCTTTTGTAGGCGCGCACTGATGCCTGTTGCATCGGCAATCCCAAGCACTTTTTCAGCCCGCACAACACCAACAAACTGTTCATCATATTGAACAAGCCCATCGCGTAAAGTCGCAATCGATTGACGGATTACTATGCTTTCTGGCAATTGGTTCAGCTTATCTAATGCGGAAGATACAGCAATAATATCGAGATCAAAGGCTTCAGCAGCTGCAGAATCTTTATTTATTGAGAATTGTTTTTCTTGACCATTGATCTTTGCAACCCCAGTTTCTATCCGCCCAACCAATTCTGCAATGTCTTGTGACGCCCGCCAATGGGTCAGTGTTTGAGCAACCCGATGGTCCACATACACGAACATTCCTGCAAAAATAAGAATCGCAAAGAAACTGAATAATAGATACATATTGATACGTGACGATAATCGCATACTACCCATATGTATGCGATCAGAAAACGCACCGGGCTGCAGATCCAGAAAGCTATGTTCCATATCTACATTATGGCCGAACTGATTACTCG
>CALJEW010000158.1 GCA_938074585.1 uncultured Rhodospirillales bacterium
ATGTGTCATTCGCTTCGGTTTTACTCTGATCAGTTTCGATAGCCGGGCGAGGTGGGTTCTTAAATAGCTTAAGACCTCTGAAACTTCGGCTATTGCATTCCTGCTTGACCAGACAAATTCTTCATTTCACCAGAAACAAACGCAAAGCACTTGCCTGCATTACCAGTACGGCGACTTTCCCCTAATGGGCGTCTGGTATCCAATAGTCTTTGTGTTGAACTCCTAGCCTTGGCCCTGTTGGACCATGTCGCCTGAAAATAAGCTTTTTAGGGACGGATCCAATTCGAAACGGCGATTGTAAAATAGTTCTGCGGCTACCTCTTTAATAGGAGGAACATCTTTGAAAGTGGTTTGGGTAAGATTTATCTGCTCAGGAATCATGAGTTTGGCTCCTTGGCGCCGAAACATTCTACGAAGTTATATGAAATAGACCTAGTCACGTTTTAAAATGTTTTCCACTATAAGGTTAACAAACCGTTTATTATTGTTATTAATAAGGGGGTGAAGACAACTGGAACTCGTTAGGGCTATGTGAGCAAGGGTCATCTAACCTTTTCTATTGAATACGCCTATACCAGCTTGCTTAAACTGAAAACCTTGAACTGGTATTTATTGGGGGAAGCCTATATCAATGAGCAATCATGATAGCTAATGACCCGCTTAATTTAGACCCAATCTCAACGCGCCAGTCGGATATTATCGACGATGCCCGTGAAAATGGCCGTGTTGGAGTTGATGCTTTGGCCGTGCGCTTTGATGTGACGCCACAAACTATTCGAAAAGATTTAAATGAGCTGTGTGAGCGCAATCTTTTGCAGCGCGTTCATGGCGGCGCAGTTCTTACGACACGCGTGTCTAATTTAGGCTACGAATCAAGGCGCATGATTGCTTCTGACGAAAAGCGTCAAATCGGAATTAAAGCGGCTTCACTTATCCCGGATGATTGTTCACTTCTCATCAATATTGGAACCACCACGGAACAGGTCGCCAAAGGGCTTATGACCAAAAAAGATATTGTTGTGATTACCAATAATATTAATGTTGTTAATACCTTGGCCGGAAACCCACAAGTTGAAGTGATTGTTGCGGGTGGCACGGTACGGCATTCTGATGGCGGGGTTGTTGGTGAAACAGCAAGCGATTTTATACGTCAGTTCAAAGTCGATTATGCCGTCATTGGCGTGTCTGCAATCGATGCTGATGGCTCTCTGCTTGATTATGATTATCGGGAAGTGAAAGTTGCGCACGCCATCATCGAAAACGCACGCCATACCATTTTGGTTGCGGATAACATGAAGTATGAACGTTCTGCTCCCGTTCGGATTGGCCATATTTCACAAATAAATACTTTTGTTACCAACCAATTGCCTTCAAAAGATTTAGTGAGAATTTGCGCCGAACATGATGTTGCGATTGAGCTTTCAGAATAACGTTGTAGATAAGTTTGAGATTTTAATATTTAAGACAAAGTGGTTTTGCTTTTAAATTGACTTTGTAAACTATAGGAAAAGTTGAATGATTGATAATCTTTTTGACGTTAGCGGTAGCATTGTATTGGTTTCTGGCGGTAGTCGGGGCATTGGTGAAAGAATTGCTTTGGCTTTTGCGGAACGGGGTGCCAATGTGATTATTACAGGCCGGGATCCGAAAACACTTGGGGAGGCAGTTAAACGCATAAATGTTGGAGACGGCACAACGGAAGGCATTGTATGTGATGTTACCGATACGGCTTCTATAGATGCCTGTGTTGATCAGGTTGTCGAGACATATGGCCACATTGATACATTGGTCAATTGTGCGGGCGTAAATATCCGTAAACCTGTGCTTGAGTTTTCTGCTGAAGATTTTGATTTCCTTTTAGACATTAACTTGCGCGGCGCGTTTTTGATGTCGCAAAAGGTTGGCGTGCAGATGATCGAACAAGGCGGCGGAAGCCAAATTAATATTGACTCACTTTCAAGCGATAAAGCCATTGATCAAATTGTTCCCTATTCCATGAGCAAAGCCGCTATGACGTCGATGTCTCAAGGTTTAGCTTCTGAATGGGGCAAATATGGAGTTCGAGTTAATTCATTAGCACCTGGGTTTATTATGACAGAACTAACACGCGGGTTGTGGACACAAGAGCACATGAAATCATGGGGAAAAGTTGTTACTCCACTTCAACGTATGGGCCAGCCGGGTGACTTGATCGGGACCGCAATCTTTTTAGCATCGCAAGCGTCTGCATTTATTACAGGTCAGGTTATCCGTATTGATGGCGGTATTACGGCAGGTATTCACTGGCCAATTGCCGAAGACTTTAAAGTCACCTAAACATAAGTAAGAAGCGATCAAATGGAATTGGCCACTTTTTTTGTGGCCTATTCCAAATGCATAAATGTTTAAGTGTGGGGAGATGAATAATGAATTTAAATGACACTGAAAAGGCAATGTTGGCAGGCGAGATGGGAAAAGCACGACAACGTGCAATTATCCAACAAATCCAAGTCGGTGATTTTTTTGATGCTGTTGATTTTGTCCCCGTTGCTCAAGCCCATATTATGGCGGATACGGAATCTTTGGGTGAATCAGGCGTTTGCTTTTTAGAAAATTTAGCCAATGAGGCCGAAGTCGATAATCAGGTTTGCATTCCAACCATCACTGACCCACGCGGTGCCGATTTCAATACCTATAAACAAATTAATCATGACCCGGCTTATGTAGCCTTAGAAAAGCGGGCGGATCAGGCGTTTCGCGCCCTTGGTGTTTTAATGACCGATACCTGCATTAATTATCAAACAGTTATACCTCCGGTTCGGGGCGAGCATTTAGCCATGGGCGATACCGGCGTTGTAATTTATTCAAACTCGGTTTTCGGCGCCCGTACCAATTACGAAGGCGGACCTTCTGCCGTAGCGGCAGCGCTGACGGGGCGGACACCTAGATACGGCTTCCACCTAGACGAAAACCGCCATGGTACTCGATTATTTCAAGTTAAAGAGCAGCCAAAAGACTGGAGCCAATGGGGTGCTTTGGGAGGTTTCATTGGTCGTGAAATGGGCTCATATTATGAAGTGCCTGTGATTGAAGGAATTGACGTAACACCAAGTTCTGATGATCTGAAACACTTTGGTGCAGCCATGGCGAGCTTCGGCTCTACGGCGCTTTTCCACATGGTTGCGATCACACCTGAAGCGCCAACGGTTGAGGCTGTTTTTGAGGGCACGCCGCCAGCACCACACGTTATTACGGCGGAAGATGTGGACGCCTTTTTTGCCACATATGCGATGGATGATGACGCTTTGGACGTTGTTGTTTTTGCGGCTCCGCAATTGTCGCTCTATGAGCTTGAGCGGTTAGCTAAACTTTTAAAGGGACAAACAATTCATTCCGATGTTGCTTTGTTGATTGCGACCAACCCTGAAAACAAACGAGCGGCAGAGCGCATGGGGCTTGACGATATGATAACAGGTTCGGGTGCTATTTTAATGGAAGGTGTTTGTTTCTATCAAATGCACGCACGCGAATTGGGCGAAGCCAATGACTGGACCAGGCTGATGACCAATTCAGCCAAGTTGGTCAATATTATTAGTGGTTATGGGTACGAGCCTGTGTTATCTGACATGGAACGCTGTGTTCAATCCGCTATTGCGGGGAGGATTGTTCGATGAGGGACTTAATCATAAAAGGCCATTTAGGCATTGGCCCAAAAGCTTCGGGTGAAGCGTTAGTCGCAACAGATAATTTTAGCGCCCGCTATGATTTGGACCGGATTAAAGGTATTTTTTCTAGGCCAGCGCATAAGCTTTTTAAACAGGGTTATGTTGGTAAGGTTTTGGTTTTAAACATCGCAAAGGGCGGCGTTGCAACCGCTTGGATGCTGCACGAGATGGCATCACGCGGAATGGCACCTGCGGCGTTGTTGCTCAACTTCGCTAACCCAATTATTGCCCAAGGTGCTGCCTTTGGTCAGGTCCCGCTGATTGACCGGTTTGACGGTGATATTACAACCATGATCAAAACCGGTGATCAAGTTGAAGTGAACCCGGCAACGGGTGACGTTATTGTGACGCAAAGCTAAGTCCAAACTGAAGGAATATAACCGTTATGAATATGCCAATTAATGCTGCCATTGTTGGCCTGGGTCGTTGGGGTGAATTGCTTGTATCTTCCGTTGATGACAGCCAAACCATCAAGTTCACCGCTGCTATTACCCGGACCCCTTCAAAAGTGAAAGAATTTTGTGCGGCCCGCAATATGTCCTTATCGAGCAATATAGACGATGTTTTGAATGATGACACCATTGACGCGATTGTCATTGCTACGCCACACAGCCAACATTTCAATCAAATCATGGCGGCAGCGGCTGCGGGCAAGCATGTGTATTGTGAAAAGCCTTGGACGCTGAATGCCGGTGAAGCCCAAACATCGCTTCGTGCGTTAGCTGATGCGGGTTTGAAAGTAGGCATCGGACATAACCGCCGCTTTGCACCCAATACGCTGGCGATGGAAAAAATATTAGACGATGGCGAGCTGGGTACACCTGTTCATATAGATGGGCATTTCCATGCCAATTTAGCACCTGCTGGGGGCGCGTGGCGCGATAGTCGCGCCGAAAGCCCGGCTGGTGGAATGACGTCCATGGGTATTCATGTGCTGGATATGTTCATTAATTTATTTGGCCGGATCAGCGATGTTCAGGTGCAAAGCAAGCAGGTGGCAACCCCCATTGATATCGACGATAGCACTTTGGTCCGGATTAACTTCGAGAGTGGATGCACGGGTCATCTTACATCTTTGTCTGCGACCAACATGATGTGGCGCATTTCGGCTTTTTGTTTGGGTGGGTGGGTTGAAATGCGAGATCAAGACAAGTTGGAAGTCTCATCGGTTGCAGGTGGTAATTATGTGAAAACATTTCCAGGATATGATTACCCGGCGCTAGGAACCATACAGGCGGCATTAGAAGCTTTTGCGGGTGATGTTGACGGGGGCAACCTATACCCCATAACACCGGCTGAAATTGAACATTCTACGGCTGTGCTCGATGCCATCATTCAATCAGCTGAAACTGGAAAGACAATTTCAATTAAGTGACATGAGAGCGCCTAACTCTAATTTAATTCGAGTGGTGGAAGTTTGCGCCACTTATACAAGGTCAATAAGGCGAACGCGGGTGCGCCTATAGAGGCACCAACAACAAACGGCATGAACCAATCAAGCCAAGCGACGGCTGCGAATAAATACAAAACGTCGTCGAAATCAAACCCGGCGAAACCGGGGTAGGCGCGGTCGGCGGGGTCGTCGTTGCGCTTGTCTATTTGCTCAGCAAAATATTCTGCCGCCAAAACGCCAAGCCCACCAGCAATCCCTAAAGCAATAGCCCAGTCGCCCAGTTCTGAGTGGCGTAAGCCAATGCCGCCAGCAACAAAAAATAAGCTGGTGACCGCAGAATCGCAGAACATATCGAATTTATGGCCCCAAGAGCTGGTCTTCCCACTGACCCGTGCCAGTTCACCATCGGCGCGATCTAGAAAGGCAGACAAAACCCAAATCCAGCCGCCCATAATGACCAATTCACGCTCGCCAGTAGCAAAACAATAACACGCCGCCAGTCCAGAAATTAGCCTTACAAAGGTTAAGTGATTGGGCGTGATTGGTGTATTAGCCAAAGGTCGCACGAAAATAAGGGCCAAGCGATGGGTCCAAGAACGGCCCAGAACGTATTCGGGTTTATCAGTTTCAGTCTTGGTCATTCTATGTCCCTGTAAGCGCGTAACATGACGCTATTCTCATATATGGCGTTGAGTGTTTCTTTGTCAATCAGCGCTTTAAATTCTAAATCGTGACGGAAGTTTTTTGCTTTTGGGTCCATGTCCGCCCAAGGGCCCGTCGCTGGGTGGCACATCAGTTCTGCTGTTTGGCTTGATAAGCCATTGATCATCGAAATTAAGGTTTTCGTGTTTAATGATCCTGTTTCGCCAAGCCCTAACAAGACATCGTTATGTTTAATGCCATGCTTTCGAAGCCTAGATTTCATTAACGCTAACCAAGGTTTCAGGCTTGCAGCCCCAAACCCTTTAGTGTTGGGGTCAATGGGAAGGCGTACAGATTTCATGCCGTGTTGTTTGCCTATTTTCAATATCAGACTAAGCACAGTTGGATGTAGGTGCAAATGATTGTGAGCGTTGACGTGATCTAGGCGCAGATCGGTCTTTGCGAAGGCTTCAAATTGAGCTGTAATTTCGATCTCGAGCTGCTTGCGAACATGGGGCAAAAAGAAAAATCGAAAGCCTGCCCCAACCAAATCGCGACGTAAAAGCCCATTCTTATCAATTAAATCTGGGATCGCGCTTGGCGGGGATGTGGGGCGTGCTCTTGAAAGAGCAACATGTAATCCGACCCCTAAATTAGGCATCATAGTAGTGCGCTTAACTGCATCCGCAGCGAATGCTTCGCTAACCATTAACGACGTGGTGGTTAAAATGCCATTTATATGCGCAGATTCTACAGCATCATTAACTTCTTTTGATATGCCAAAATCGTCTGCTGTGACGATTAGATTCTTCAAGCGGCTTCCTTGCGTCCCCACAAAAATTTGAAGAACTCTTTACCTTCGCGAAGTTGGCGCTTCATAACATCCCAATCGCGGAACATATCGATAGTTAATTGAAACATTTTCGCAGGACGGAAGTAGAAGTCTTTATAAAAGGTTTCTACGGCTTCAAAAATCTCAGTTTTATCTAAATGCGGGTAGCTCAATATGCTTTCTTGAGTGCCGGATTCTGTTACCAATCCTTCTGTTAATTCATCCGTTTGAAGCCAGCCTTCTTTTATGGCTTGTTTGTATAAAAACGTGCCAGGATAGGTGGCGGGTAATGAAACCTGAATAGTTTTTGGGTTGATTTCCTTGGCATATGCCATGGTTTCTTTGATAGTATCTTTTGTTTCACCGGGAAGCCCCATAATGAAGCAGCCGTGAATAAGAATACCTAAATCGTGGCAATCTTGAGTGAATTTACGGGCGAAATCCAAACGGACGCCTTTTTTCATGTTGTTCAGAATCTTTTGATTACCAGATTCATAACCAACCAAAAGCAGGCGCAAACCATTGGCTCTTAAAATCTCTAATGTTTTCCGGGGAACGTTGGCTTTTGCATTGCATGACCACGTTATACCCAGTTTGCCAAGCTCAAGAGCTAAAGCTTCTACGTGCTCGATATTGTCAGTTAAGGTGTCATCATCAAAGAAAAATTCCTTAACTTCAGGGAATTCTTTGCGGGCATAAGCAACTTCAGCGGCAATGTCTTTGACTGAACGGGTCCGGTAATTATGGCCTGAAATTGTTTGTGGCCATAAGCAATAAGTGCAGCGCGATTTACATCCACGCCCTGTGTAAAGGGACATATAAGGGTGAAGCATGTAACCGTTATAATAATTTTTAGTGTCTAAGAATTTTTTGTAGACCGGTGTGACCCATGGTAATTTGTCCATGTCGTGGATAAGGCCACGCTCTCCTGATTTAACAACCTTATCGCCATCGCGGTAATACAGGCCTTTTACTTTTGAAAGTTCGTTACCTTCACAAACTTCTTTGATGGTGAAATCAAATTCTTTATCACAAACGAAATCAATGTGCGGAGATGCTGCCATTGAGGATTCCCAATTGATCATCACATGAGCGCCACAGAACCCGATTAACAAATCCGGGTTCTCTTTTTTCATGGCATTGGCGACCATAACGTCGTTGGCGAAAGTTGGCGTTGATGTGTAAACAATCAAAATCCCAAACTTAGATGCTTCCGGCAGAAGCGTTTCTAGTGAATATCCACCCGCTGGACCATCGATTAAGGTGCTATCTGGCACAAGGGCAGCTAATTGTGCGAGCCATGTTGGGTACCAATAAGAGGTAACTTCGCGCTTGCACTGGTAGCGCGAACCGGCACCGCCGTCGAAGCCTTCAAAGGAGGGGGGGCTTAGGAAAAGTGTTTTTTTCATGTTTCTATCTACCGTACTGCAGGGTCTAATGGGTTATCTCGCCACCTTTATCGACGAAAAGTTCTGAATTTCGCCAACTGACTGTTCGTCCTGTATAACACAATAGCCGAATAAAGAACGACAGTAGATCGCGAATTGGAATAATCCAAGGTGAGATGGGTTGTTTAGACGAAAATGTGACCTTTGTCGAGAAATGCAAGAGAATTCTGACACAAAAAGCGATAACAAGGGGTGTTGCTGCCCATGTAAGGTCATAATCGGCATAATGGAACAGTACGCCTAAGATTATGCTTAAAGGAATGGCATCAGTTAAAAAGGTCGATAAAAACCCCAAGGGTTCAACAGATCGGATCGTTCGTGCCCAACGAAGTTCGTGCAAAATTAATGATTTAAGGCCATTTTCTTCGACAATGTTTTCAATAACAACATCGCCTAATTTAATATCTAAACCTGCTTCGCGGATCAAGCGGCCTAAGGTGTAGTCGTCGGCTAAGTTGGTGACCAAGGCTTGTAACCCGCCAATTTTATTCAAATCATCTCGTTTGACGGCCATTGTCGCGCCAAAACAGTGCTGCATGTCACCAAACGTGATCGGTATCAGCGCCGATGGGGCGAACCACTGACTTATGAACATAGCCCCTAGGTTTGACGCCAGATCAGGAGCCGGGGTGCCTTCATATAAGCAAGTGACAACCCCCGTTTTATCGTCATTAAAACCGGCCATAACGCGGTCGACATAATCTGGCTTAACCCGCATATCGCTGTCTGAAATAATCAAAATATCGTGTTTTGCGGCGGCGTCCATATTGATTAAGTTGCTGATTTTTGGGTTTTGGCCATTGATCTGACCATTGATCACCAGTTCAATATCAACATCAGGGCGCGCATTTATAACGTTGAGGACAATGCCAACGGCAGCGTCATCGGGGCTGGAAACACCAAAGACGATTTGAAAACTTGGGTAATCCTGATCACAAAAACTAAGCAGGTTTTGCTTTAGCTCATAATCCATCCCATGCAGCGGTTTGTATAAAGTAACACCCGGGCGGTTATTTGGTTTGATTGAGGTGCTTTTAAGGCGAGTTCTGAACTTAAGCACGCAAAAGCAGGCAACGAACAAATATCCAATGGAAGCGGCAAATAAGGCTGCCAAGATATAAAGGGCAATATCCATGGTTAGCGGTTGTCCGCTTTTGATACTTTACGTTTATTGAAGAAATGCCGTCCTTCTGCATGCTGCCAAATGGCCAAGCCGGGCACGTCAAAGATCAATTCCCGAATGCGGATCGATAACGATACCGCCAGCATTAAATCTGGCGGTTGATCAATCATTGCGCCTAAAACAACAAAAGCGCCTTCTTGAATTCCGTAGGCGTTGGGAATAACAAAAGCAACATCGCTTAAAGTTGACGTTAGGCTTTTCAAGAAAATGGCTTCCATAACGGTAATGGGATGACCCAATACGTAAGCCGCGGCCCAAACCTCAGCCGATTGTAAAAGCAGGGTGACAACGCGCCAAAAAATCGAAAGAGCTAAGCGGCGGTGCCTTGCATAACAACTACGTACACAAGCATCGACCCGGTCTGCGCCGTCTTTCATGTTGTCAAAATAGTCAGATTTCGTGACCTTGTGAGCAGAATTAACGGCCGCGCGAACGATCCCTGCTTTTTGTACCAATACAAATCCGGCTGTTCCCGTGCCCAAAATAAAGAAGCCAATTAAAGCGGTGGCGATCAAGTCCTGTTCGATGGAATAATGAACCAACAACGTCGCACCTATAAGTCCCCAAATGATTAGGCCAAACACTTGAACCGTTTTATCGACCACAACAGAGGCGCTGGATTCGGCTTTTGGGTGGCCCCATAAAATCAACATCCGGGCTTTGACAACTTCACCGCCAATGCTTGCGACGGGCAACAGCGTATTAATGGCGCGCCCCATCCATAGGGCCATGAAAATTTGTTTGTAAGGCGGTTCATGCCCCGGCTCGAACAGTAATCGCCAAGTTAGGGTCCCCAAAAAGACGGTTGGGCTCCAAGCCAAAGGGACCAGTAAAATGGGCCAGCCAGAGGCTAGAATTAAGTTTGAAACGTCGCCCACGCCTTGCCATGCAATAAGCCCGGTCATGACGGCTAAGCCAATAATAAGCCCTATGTAGGAAAGAACTTTTGCCAATTTTGTATCCTGAAATGTTGGCCTGTACGATAACTTTAAAATCGGCGTTCAACCTAGCATTCGGGACCTAACCATACAAACCCCAAGTCTTGTTCAAGCCATTGGTCTGGGCTAAATAGAATAATGGCTTAAAATTATAGATCCATCGATCAAGGTTGAAAAATGACGTCGCTCTCCATTCAAGTTAATCTCAATGCTGGAAAACCCGGTAATACAGACCCTGCGGTTATTAAGCCCACAGCGATTTTTCCACTGGCTCGCCAATTAGGATATTATTTGTCGTTGGCTTTAATCAGAACGCCTTTAAGTGCCAACCAAGTGACTTTTATTTCCATGCTTGTTGGGCTAACTGGTTGCGCCTTTTTTATGCAAGGCGAGCTGATTTGGAATGTCTATGGGGCGCTTTTGTTGGTCCTGAGTTATTCGCTGGATTATTGCGACGGCATTATTGCGAGGCTTAAGGATCAATGCTCCCCTGTCGGCGCAGCGTTTGATGATTTTGTCGACTGGTTGGTCGATACCGCCATCTTTGCGGGGCTGGGCTACGGGACATGGGTCAGCAACGATGAAATTATCTGGTTGTGGTTAGGCTTGATTGCAGCTGCAGGATCAACGGTGGATTATATTGTTGATCTTATTCGGTTTAATCCGTTCACTCTGGCCCGAAAGGCGGCTGAAAAAGAAGCCTCAGCCGAACCTGATGAAAAGGCCGAGCCCGAAGGTGATAGCCCGCAAACGTATGGGCAAAAGTTGTTTTTTATTTTACACACCTTAAGTCGGGCTGAGTTTTGTTTTATTATCCTCATTCTTTCCACTTTTGATGTGGCTTGGGTTTTGCTGCCCTTTGGTGCCATTGGCGCACAAGCGTTTTGGCTTGGTGATTTGTTCCGTAAACGTGATTAATTTGACATTTCGTAAATAAGGATAAAAACATGGAACCTAGTTTTAAAAAACAATTAGGCCAAACAGAGGTTATGCTTCCGCGTTT
>CALJEW010000159.1 GCA_938074585.1 uncultured Rhodospirillales bacterium
AATGAATGGCAGGCCCATCAATTTTAATGACACTTGCTGGTTGATGAAGAGTATTCCACCAATCAACGGAAAACTTAATAATAGGTACGTTTACAAACCCAACGAGTGCTAGAATGCTGGATGCCTTGGAACCCCGGGCCGGGTCGTCAAAAGCATTGGAAAGGGCCATGTAGCCCAAGTATAAGAAAAATAAAATCAAAACTGAAGTCAGCCGGGCATCCCATACCCACCATGTACCCCACATCGGCTTGCCCCATAGCGAGCCGGTGAACAGGGCTAAAAAGGTGAAGCACGCTCCAATTGGGGCTGTAGCGCGGGCTGCTAATTCTGCCACTGGATGTTTCCAGATCAAGCCAACCGCCGCCGCCGCTGCCATGGCTGTATAACAAAACATAGCCATCCATGCTGCTGGAACATGTACATACATGATCCGGACAGTCTCGCCCTGTTGATAGTCACCGGGGGATGACAATAAGGCGAAATATAGGCCCGCCAATAATAACCCGATTGTAGCCGCTGCCACCCACGGTTGGATGGCGCTGGCGAGTTTTAAGAACCGAGCTGGATTTGCATATTTATGTAATATCATTTTATCAAACTTATATAGGTATGTTATTAAGGAATATCACGTCTCATTGTATGTTATTTATCCGCTTTTTCTGATTTTGATTAGATCTAACGAAAATGTGATTAGTAATTGTGTCAAAATTTAGGTTTCCAATGCTTGCCTAATCGCGCCTGCCCCGGCCCAGGGGCATAACGGGAGGGCTGCAACTAACATTCCAGCCATAATCAGCAAATGAGCTTTGATCGGAAGCCCGCTTATGGCTCCATCAACGGCGCTAACGCCAAATATCAAAACGGGGATATAGAGCGGTAAAACCAATAAGGACAATAAAACCCCACCCCGCTGGGACCCCAAAATAAGAGCCGCTCCAATGGCTCCAATTAGGCTTAAGCTTGGCGTTCCGATAGCAAGGGTCAAAAACAAAGCCCAAAACCCATCGCTGGGTAAGCTCATAAAGACAGCCAGCAAGGGCGTTGCGATTAACAAGGGCAAGCCCGTGGTAAGCCAATGAGCGGTGATTTTGGCCATGACTGTGATTTCTAGGGCGCAAGGTTGCAGCGCCAATAATTCCAAGCTGCCATCTTCATAATCGATTTGAAACAATCTCTCTAAAGACAACATAGATGACAAAAGGGCGGCGACCCAAATTACCCCGGCTGCAATCCGGGCCAAAATGTTGGCTTCAGGCCCAACGCCAAAAGGAAATAACATCACTGCCAAAATGAAGAATGCAACCACCATGACGCTGTCCATGCCTTGGCGTATGGCGAGCTGTAAGTCGCGCTTAACTATGGAGATAAAAGTGTTCATGCGGCGTCTTCCTTTAATTGAAAGTCGTCTAAGTTAAGTATCCTAGCGTCTTTAAGGCCAATTTCAGTGTGGGTCGATGCGATCGCCATGCCGCCTGATGCTCTGTGGGTAGCAATTTCACGCTTTAAATCGTTTATGGCTTCGGCATCCAAAGCGGTTGTCGGCTCGTCCAGCAGCCATAATTTAGCCGGGGATGCCAGTATGCGTGCCAAATTTACCCGTCGCTTTTGTCCTGCTGATAAAAACCGCCCCGGAACATCGGTTAAGTAACCAATACCAAAGGCATCGAGAGCCGCTTCAATAGACCCTGCATTTGTCCGTAAGTTTGCCCAAAAAGCGACGTTTTCGTGAACGCTAAGAACAGGTTTTACCGCATCCGCGTGTCCCACATAATGGAGGTGCGCATTATGGCCTTCTGGGTCATCAGAAATGTTTTCCCCGTCCCATGTGATTGTGCCGTCATGGGGTTTTAAAAGGCCTGCCATTAGGCGCAATAAAGTGGATTTTCCACTACCATTGGGGCCACGCAAAACCAAAGCTTCGCCCGACTGGATGCTGAACGATAAGTCGGCAAAAACGGTCCGTTCACCACGGAAACAAAGTATATCTTCGCCGGAAAAAAGCGCCATTCTCAAGGATCTTCGTATTGAGGGTTAATCTTTCTAGGAACATAGCCGAATCTATCGGTAAAAAGAAGCGCTGTAAGTTTTATTTAAACAGCAGGGCCGGGGGCGTCATCGGCAACTGTGCCACCAATTTCTTCCATCAGCCAATCGCGGAAGGCGCGAATGTTTGGATCGTCTGACCGGTTCTCTAGATAGACTAGAAAAAAGGCAAAATCAGCATTTATTTTAAGATCGAATGGCATTACCAAGCGCCCCGCTTTAATGTCACCTTGGGCGAGGGCATATCGGCCTAGAACTACGCCCGCGCCGGAAATCGCGGCGTCCAAGGAGTGATCCGCTACGTTAAACCGAAGTGTGCCGTGCCCTCGGTCCTCATCTTTGACACCTGCTTCATTAAGCCAAACATTCCAATCGGCCAGTTCAAAAAAACCAACGTGGGTGTCGTCATAAATCAAGGTATGATTTTTTAAGTCAGACGGAGTGTGGATGGGTGGCTCGCCATTTAATAGATTGGGGCTACACATCGGAGTTACGTATTCATAGAAAAGTTTTTCGGATTGGCAATTTTCGTATTTACCTGGGCCAAAACGGATCACCACATCGACATCATCAGTTTCCAGATCAACTTTAGTTATGCTGGATGAAATCCGCGCATCGATATCGGGGTGTTTGCGTACAAAACGGTAGAGCCGGGGGGCGAGCCACTTGGCCGTAATGGCAGGGCCTGCGGAAACCACTAAGACTTTATTGGATTTCCGGCGTTCAAGCTGTTGCATTGTGGAACTTAGGCGGGCGAACCCTTCGCGAATTCCGGGTGCTATTAGGCTCCCATGCTCCGTTAGTTCAACGGCCCGGTTAAGGCGATTGAAAAGTTTTACACCTAAATAGTCTTCCAAATTACGAATTTGATAACTCAAAGCCGCAGGCGTTACGAATAGCTCCGCCGCCGCGTTTTGGAAGCTCATATGTCGCGCGGCTGCATTAAAGGCGCGAAGGCTATTTAAGGGAGGTAAACGTTCTGGGGGCATGTCACTTCAAATAAACTTAACTGATTAGTAAGATTAACTCGTTTGTACTGATGAATGCAAGGACCTACATTCAAATTATCGGATAAGGGCATAGATATCAAAATTTGATATTCACCCAATTTTAAAACTAAATATCAAGGAGTTAATCATGAACAGTTTATTTG
>CALJEW010000160.1 GCA_938074585.1 uncultured Rhodospirillales bacterium
GCGGCTTGTCCCTATAGGTCCGTGATGGCTTCTATGCGCTCGCCGGCAACATCGACATCCGATTTGTATGTCCTGGAACTAGTTCAATCTATAATGAAACCGTTCTCAATAATTATGTTGAATTCGAAATCAGGTGTTTTAAACATTTAGTACGCCTCCTCTGCCACTCAGTCGCTAGGTGCATCATTCTAGGCCGACGGTTCTGTTTAAACCGACTTTTATCTTAATTTTTCATTTAATTAATAAGCGATCTTATCTTCTTTAGCATCCCATTCATCGAAGGCAGTTTTTGCGACATCATCTGGCAAGTGAACCATTTCCATTGATCGGTCTTTAATGTCTTTAGCAATTTCATCATATAAAAATTCATCATCAAACCCGATCCGCGCCGCATCATAACGGGTATTGGCGTAATACACCTGGTCCAATCGGGCCCAATAAATCGATGCCAAACACATGGGACACGGCTCGCAACTGGTGTAAATAATCGCACCAGCCAGACTGAAGGTATCCAATTTTTTGCATGCATCGCGAATAGCAACCACCTCGGCATGGGCTGTCGGGTCGTTATCTGTTGTGACTTTATTGAAGCCCACACCCACAACTTCACCATCTTTGACAATGATAGCGCCAAATGGCCCGCCCAATCCGGCTTGCATCTTTTCCCGCGATATCAGGGATGCTTTGGCCATATGTTTGGCGTGGATTTCATCATCTAAGCACATTAAGAATTTTTAACTTTTTGCATTTGATCCACTGAAACGGTCCCTTCCAGAACCGCCATAATTTCATTCAAGCTAGCCAGCGCAATCAAGCCCGGCTCTTTTCCTCGAACATTGCCTTGGCCGATGGGGCTAACCAAGCGGGCGATTTGGTCCACCGATAAGCCATCGTCTATATCGAACCTTCTGCGGAATCTTGCACCTTTAGACTTGGATCCAATAAGTCCAACGAAATTCAGCGCCTCGTTTTTAAGCAATGCGATGCAAAGCCTGTAATCCAGCGCATGAGAATACGTCATCACCAATACGGCAGCAGCCAAGCTATCTAATTGAGCCGCGTGGGTGGGTGGATATTCCATAAAAACCGGATATATATTTGGCGCAATAGGAACCAAATCCAACTCATTTTGGCGCTCATCAACAATGGTTAAACGGATAGGCAATTGAGCTGCAATGGAGGCAAAAGCCCGGGCCACGTGCCCAGCACCATAAATCACAACCGAGGGGCGCTCGTCGATTAATGATTGAATGTGAATGCCATCAGCTTCATCTAAATTATCCAAAATCTCGGCCCTGTTAACCACGGGCGCTTGATTTGGCTTGTTCCAGGCCATAACAACAAAGCCTGCTTGGTTCTGCTGTATGCAGTTTTCTGCATCGGTCAGCCATATGACGGATGTATTATCAATAGGCTCGAACACAACTTCCATGCCGCCGCCGCAGCATTGGCCCATGTCTGGCCCCAGCATAAATTTCTCATAGACCCTGCTCCACGAGCGACGACCGGCCAACATATCGTGAGCTGCGGCTTCAACAACCCGCTCGACCTCGCCGCCTCCCAATGTCCCCAATAGTTGGTCTGGGCGAACATAAATCCAAGACCCTTTATTGCGTGGCGTTGAGCCGTAATGTTTGACGACAAACACCATCACCCCTTTTTCCCTTAGTTTCGATATGTCAAGCGCCGCCCGGATCCAATCATTAGGGCCAAGCGCGTGGGCGGCATAAAGGGCTGTGGGCGAAGTCATTTTATTTTAGCTTTCATTTTGGTTGCAGTCATCAAAATACGTTCCGGTGTTGCAGGTGCGTCTAATTCAGGTACGGATTTATAACCACCCAAGCTAGATAGTGCATCAGATATGGCGTAAAAAACTGACATTGCCAACATTAACGGTGGCTCGCCCACGGCTTTTGATCGGTGAATGGTCGCTTCCATATTGCAGCCCTTTTCCCACAGATTAACGTTCATACGATCAGGGCGGTCACCACAGGTGGGAATTTTATATGTTGAAGGCGCATGAGTCCGAAGTTTACCGGCATCATCCCAACACAATTCTTCTGTAGTTAACCAGCCCATACCTTGAATAAAACCGCCTTCAATTTGGCCAATATCAATAGCGGGGTTCAATGATTGCCCCACATCATGAAGCACATCAACTCCCAGAACCCGGCTTTCACCGGTTAGCGTGTCGATGGCAACTTCAGAGACGGATGCCCCGTAAGCAAAATAATAGAACGGACGACCCGATGCGGTTTTGCGGTTATATTCGATTTTTGGGGTTCGATAGAATCCAGTTGAAGAGAGTTGCACACGGTTCATGTAAGCTTGGTTTACCAAATCATCAAAGCTGACAACTTGATTTCCAATCCGCACTTGATTACGGGTAAATTCCACATCGGCTTCTTTGACTTTATACTGATTACAAGCAAAGGCGATCAAACGGCGCTTGATGGTCCGAGCTGCTATCATTGCAGCCATGCCGTTCATATCAGTTCCGGATGAAGCGGCAGTAGCTGAAGTGTTTGGGACTTTTGCCGTATTGGTGGCGGTTATTTTTATGCGGTCCACATCGCATTGGAATTCTTCAGCAACAATTTGCGCTACTTTTAAAAACAAACCTTGGCCCATTTCTGTGCCGCCATGGTTCAGCAATATGGATCCATCTTTATATACGTGGATTAATGCGCCCGCTTGGTTGAGGAACGTTGTGGTGAACGAAATGCCAAACTTAACCGGCGTCAACGCTAACCCGCGTTTGATTATCTGGCTAGTTTTATTAAATTCGGTTATGGCCTCACGGCGTTTGCGATAATCAGAAGAGACTTCCAGCTCTTCAATCATTTCAGGTAAAATAAAGTCTTCGACCTGCATATAATACGGCGTTGTATCGCGCCCAGCACCGCCGTAGAAATTAGCTTTCCGCACATCTAACGTGTCTTTACCTACAGAACGGGCAACATCTTCGATCATCCTTTCACCAATCATCATGCCCTGTGGCCCACCAAAGCCACGGAAGGCTGTGTTTGATACGGTATCGGTGCGCATGCGTTTGCACAAAATGCGGACCTGATCCAAATAATAGCTATTATCTAAATGGAACATGGCGCGGTCGCTAATAGCATCGGACAGATCTTTCGAACATCCACACCGGGTTGCCATTTCAACATCAGCCGCTTGAATACAGCCTTCGTCATCAAACCCCACGGACCATTTACCAGCCAATTCATGGCGCTTACCGGTTAAGATCATGTCGTCATCACGGTCCAAACGGCATTTTGCTGCGCGCCCAGTTTTGACCGCAACCAATGCGGCCAACGCGGCCCATTGTGCTGCTTGGCTTTCTTTGCCACCAAAGGCGCCGCCCATGCGCCGAACCTCAACCGTCACAGCATTGGCCGGGCGATCCAAAACGTGGGCCACATTAAATTGCACTTCCGATGGGTGCTGGGTTGAGCAATGAAGAACAACGTCGCCATCTTCCTGAGGCACCGCCATAGAGACCTGACCTTCTAAATAAAAGTGGTCTTGGCCGCCAATTTCCATCTGCCCTGAAATTTGGTTTGGGGCCGCTTTAACACCAGCTTCCGCATCGCCCCGCTGCATTACATGATCAGTACTAATCAGGTAATTTTTTTCTAAAGCCTGTTCGATGGTTAAAACAGGTTCTTCAGAATTACACTCAATAACACCTAATTTAGCTGCGGCTTGCGCTTGTAAAACCGTTTCCGCCGCAACAGCAAAAACTGGCTGACCATAGAACTTCACTTCATCGCCGGTTAATACCGGATCATCACCCGAATGGGTTGGGCTGACATCATTGAGGCCCGGAATATCGTCGACTGTAAGCACGCACACAACACCCGGAGCAGAACGCACAGTTTCTAAATTAACTGAGGTTATGTTTCCAAATGCCACACCGGCATGGCCTGTGGCGATGTGCAAAGTGCCATGAGGTTCTGGGATGTCATCCACATAAATTGCTTGTCCAGTGACGTGTTTGGTTGCGCTGTCGTGTTCCAACGATTGCGCAACACCGCCCCTAACTTTCTCTTTTTGTAATACTTGATCACTCATGGCCAAGCTTCCCTAAGGCGCTGCGATTGGCTAGCTCTAGCGGAATTGTGGAATTTTGCGTTTCTAAATAAAACCGTTCCAACAAATTGCGCGCAGCCAAGGATCGATATTGCGCGCTGGCCCGCATGTCTGACATCGGGACAAAATCATCATCAAGGCCAGTTTTAGCTAATTCTATCGTTTCCATATTCCACGGTCTGTCGATAAGCGCCACTTCACACGCTGAAGCCCGGGCCGGGGTTCCAGCCATGCCACCAAAGGCAATGCGGGCAGAGGTAACGATACCCGCTTCAATGCACAAATTAAACGCGCCCAATACTGCTGTAATATCTTGATCAAAGCGTTTTGTGACTTTGTAACACCGAAACGTATCCACATAGCGCGGAACCAATACCCGGCTTACAAACTCACCGGACTGTAAGTCTTGTTTGCCGTATTCAATAAAAAAATCCTCTAACGGAACTTCGCGTTTACCTTGGGCACTGCGCAACACAACAGACGCGCCCATAGCAATCAACGCTGGGGGCATGTCGCCAATTGGTGAGCCATTAGCAATATTGCCGCCGATGGTGCCGCTGTTGCGCACTTGGAGCGATCCAATGCGGCGGATCAATTCACCTAAGCTTGGGGATATGTCAGATAATGCGGCATGGGCATTGGAATAAGTAACGCCAGCCCCAATATCTAAATGGGTGTCGGTGATGCAGATCGTTTTCAAATCTGCCACATCGGCCAATGAAATAATTAGGTTTAGGCGCTTGCCCATTTTGGTCACCCAAAGCCCCACATCCGTCGCCCCAGCAACCAGCGTTACATCCGAGTGGTTGGTCAAACAAGTCGCCAATTGATCGGATGTTTTAGGGGCCATGTAAGGACCTGATTTCGCCTCGACCTTTAAGGCTGCCGTATCTTTTGACCACGCAATCAACTGCGCTTGGGCGTTCTGAATTTGGCGTTGCCACGCCTCATCAATCGGCGTTGAATATGCCACTTCAGCCGCGTCAATGATTGGACCGTATCCAGTGCATCGGCATAAGTTACCCGCCAACGCATCATCAATAGCTTGGCGGTTTTTTACCCCGCCGTTTAAATGCTTGGCTCCACCATTCAAATGTAATGTCAGCAAAGACATAATTATGCCTGGCGTACAAAACCCACATTGTGATCCGTGCAAATCGACCATTGCTTGTTGAACGGGGTGCAGCGCCCCATCAGCCACGGATTCTACCGTCAAAATTTGTTTGCCATCTAAGGAGGGCAAGAAAAGGATGCAGGAGTTTACAGAACTGTATGTGATTTTACCGTCAACCACGTCACCCACAACCAGTGTGCACGCCCCACAATCACCTTCTGCGCAGCCTTCTTTGGTGCCTTTTAAGCAGGCTTGGTCGCGCAAATATTGCAATACGGTTTGGTTGCTATCTTCAATGCTGATTTCCATCGGTGTCCAGCCCAGTAAAAATCGAACGCGATTTCGAGTTTCGCTGCTCATTTTATGATTTTCTCGCTTTTCAAATCAGCTGCCACGATAGGTTGAATAACTATACGGCGAAACGAGTAACGGTACATGATAATTTTGATTTGCATCAAATATCGAAAACCGCAATGGGATTTCGTTTAAAAACGGTGGGTCAGAAAGCTCAGTTCCAAGTCCCTTAAAATAATCAGCGACCTGGAAGACCAACTCATAAGTCCCAGCAACAACGGCGTCGCCTTCTAATAAAGCCCCATCGGTTCGACCATCAGAGTTGGTTTTGCCTGAACTGAGTTGAGATCGTGCCTCGCCCTCTAATCGAAATAACGCCCACGACACCCCTTCAGCAGGGCTGCCAGCAACGGTATCTAAAACATGCGTACTTAAACGGCCCATTTTGTTCTCCCCTGTTCACACCGATCTATTCCCTTGTATAAGTATGTCAGTTTTTGTGTGAAGTTATTGTGTGAAGTTATTGTTGCCTATTATTATGTTTTCTGCGGCTTATGTAGAGAGGGGACAGTCCAAGAATACTTTCAGTTTATTTTTGATAATAATTCTCTATTCATCCTTATATCTCAGATAATATACCTTAATAGGAATATTCAAACGGTCAAAGAAAGAAGGGCACAAATGGCAAATAACACCGATTATCCCCGCGATTTAATTGGGTATGGCCCAACACCACCCAACGCTAATTGGCCAGGTGGCGCCAAATTAGCGTTGCAGTTTGTGGTCAATTATGAAGAAGGCGGCGAAAATTGCATTTTGCATGGTGATGACGCATCAGAAGCGTTTTTATCTGAAATCATTGGCGCGGACGCATGGCAAGGCGAGCGCCATTTAAGCATGGAATCGATTTATGAATACGGAAGCCGAGTTGGAATATGGCGGCTTTTGAAGCTGTTTGCCAAAAAAGACCTCCCGCTGACCTTATTTGCCGTCGCCATGGCATTGGAACGTAACCCCGCCGTAGCCGACGCCACCATGGAAGCCGGGCATGAAATTTGTAGCCACGGCCATCGCTGGATCAATTATCGCGATGTGCCCGAAGATGTTGAACGCCAGCATTTGCAACAAGCGGTCGAGATCATAACCCGCTTAACCAGTCAACGACCGTTGGGATGGTATACCGGACGCACAGGTATGAATACGCGCCGCTTGGTTGCCGAAGAAGGTGGCTTTTTGTATGACGCTGACGATTACAACGATGACCTGCCCTTTTGGACAACAGCCGTCGGTAAACCGCATTTGGTTGTTCCTTATACGCTAGATGCCAACGACATGCGCTTTGCCAGCCCCCAAGGCTTTAATTCTGGCAATCAATTTTACACGTATTTGAAAGACACCTTCGATGCCTTATATGAAGAAGGGGCGGAAACACCGCGGATGATGTCGGTTGGACTGCATTGTCGGTTGGTTGGGCGTCCAGGGCGGATAAAAGCCTTAGAACGGTTTATGGATTACGCGCAAAGTTATCCAGATGTTTGGTTTTGCCGCCGGATTGATATTGCCAACCATTGGCGTAAACATCACCCGGCACAGAGATAAACAATACAATGCCCCCTTTTAAAACACAAACGCCAACTGATTTAAGCCGTGGACACTTCATCGATATTTTTGGCGGTGTTTACGAGCATTCCCAATGGATAGTCGAGCAAGCATGGGATACTGGCTTAGACCCGCGCCACAATTCAATCGAAGGATTGCACAGCACCCTAAAAGCGATTGTGGATGAAGCAGGCTACGCGCCTCAATTGGCTTTATTGAGGGCTCACCCCGATTTGGCTGGAAAGTTAGCGGTTAGCGGCGAACTGACAAATGAATCAACCGGTGAGCAAGCCAGCGCTGGACTGGATCAATGCAGCGAGCAAGAGTTTAAGGCCTTTCAATCAAACAATACCAAGTATAAAGAAAAGTTTGGTTTCCCTTATATATTAGCCGTAAAGGGTCGTAATCGGGTTGAAATATTGAAAAACTTTAGCCATCGCGTTGATTTAGACGTCGCCGATGAATTTGAAGTGGCCGTCTCACAAGTTCATCAAATTGCCCTACTTCGATTATCTGATCTTTAAATTCACACTTTAAAAACAACAACGAGCGTTTGTCACTGACGGGTAAAGGAGGTTATGCTCTGGCATCTTTTTGAACATATAAAATACAAGGATATCCCATGACAGGACAACGTTTCGAGAACCAATCAGCAATCATCACTGGTGGCGCACGCGGCATCGGCTTAGCCATCGCTCAGCGCTTAGAATCAGAAGGTGCACGTGTTTCCTTATGGGAAATCGACCCGGCAGCCGTTGAGGAAGCCCGCTCAACCTTTAAAAACCCAGATAATGTTCACAGCTGCACCGTAAACGTTGGCGACCCCGCATCCGTTGACGCTGCTGGTAAAAAAACTATCGTGGATTTGGAAAAAGTTGACGTCATGGTCAACAGCGCAGGCGTTGCAGGCGCAAATGCATTGGTTAAAGAGTACGATGTTGAGGAATGGCAAAAAGTCATCGACATTAACTTGAACGGTGTTTTCTATTGCTGCCGTGCATTAGTTGGTCACATGGAAGACAATGGTTATGGTCGGATCGTCAACATTGCATCGATTGCCGGTAAAGAAGGCAACCCAACTGCCAGCGCATATAGCGCATCGAAAGCAGGCGTCATCGGCTTAACCAAATCATTGGGTAAAGAAACCGCACTCAGTGGCGTCACGGTCAATTGCATCACACCCGCCGCTGTTAAAACAGCTATTTTCGATCAAATTAGCCAAAAGCACATTGACTTCATGCTGTCCAAAATCCCCATGAGCCGATTTGGTAAAGTGGAAGAAATGGCAAATTTAGTTGCTTGGTTAGCATCAGAAGAATGCAGCTTCAGCACGGGCGGCGTTTTTGATATTTCAGGTGGTCGCGCAACTTACTAATTTTTTGCGCAGTCAGGAAAAGAAAATCCCAAGCAAACTAGTTTACGACGATGCATTTGCGAATAATAATATGGACGGGGGTTTATTTAACCCTCGTCTAAACTTATCAAGACTTCCGTTGCCAGAACTTCTGGTGACGACGAAATATCAATATAGATTGCTTGCTCTTCCTCATCTGGCTCTTCCAGCGTTGCGAACTGGCTGGTTAATAATCCCGGAGGCATATAGTGGTTTTCACGCTGCTGCATCCGGCCTTCAATCAACTCAAACGATCCGTTTAAAAAAACAAAACGGATTGGCCCACCAAGACCATAGTCACCCCGCAACCGGTCCCGGTATTTGCGTTTTAGAGCGGAACACGATAGCACTCCGCCTTCCCCCGCTTCAACCCACTCGGCGATTGTGTTAGCCATCACCGTCAACCACGGCTCCCGGTCCTCATCGTTTAAAGGCGTTCCAGATCGCATTTTTTCAACGTTTATGGCAGAATGAAAGGTATCACCTTCGGCGTACCTGACGCCTAACTTCTTGGCAATATTTTCCCCGACTGTGGATTTACCACAGCCACTAACGCCCATAAACACCAGAACTTCAACTGACTTTTGATCGTTCATTATCTCAACCATTCTGTATGAAATGTACCCAGTTTATCTGTGCGTTCATAGGTATGTGCGCCAAAGAAATCGCGTTGTGCTTGGATCAATGATGACCAAAGCCGAGAGTTGCCAAACCCATCATAATAGGCCAACGCAGATGACAAAGCGGGAACCGGAATGCCATATTGGATGGCGAAACATAAGGTACCCCGCAATC
>CALJEW010000161.1 GCA_938074585.1 uncultured Rhodospirillales bacterium
TATGTCAAACGTCATGGCTGGTCTTACAGGCTTAAACATGGTCTACGAAGCTGCTGGCATGCATGCATCTCTACTAGGGTTTTGCCATGAGTCTTTAATTTTGGGAAATGACCTTTTGGGCCAGGCAATGCGCTGTGTCAGGGGAATAGAGGTCAATGAGGAAACCGTGGGGATAGAAACCATGCGGGCTACCTGTCTTGGCGGCCCAGGGCATTACCTGGGATCGGATCAAACGCTGTCTTTGATGCAAACCGAATATGTTTATCCACTATTAGCCGATAGGTTATCCCCAAAAGAATGGGATGAAAACAATCGTCCAGATCTAATCCAAAATGCAATTGCTCGAAAGGAAACTTTAATTAACGCTATTAGCCCCGCACAATTAGATCCAATTGTTGATGCAGAGATTCGCAAACGATTCCGTATTCACCTTTAATTTAAAAGCAGGCGGCTTTATTTGCCGGATAAATCTTCCAGATCAAGCCATTCTGCTTCTGCGTCGCTTAACGCATCATGTCGTTCTATTAGGGCCTCTGTTCCTTTAGCAAACTTAACTGGATAATTTATAAATAGGTCCGGATCGCCCAAAAATACTTCTAACTTCTCTATTTCGGCTTCAAGGCGCTTAATTTCAGTAGGCAAAGCTTCCAAACGATGTTTTTGAACGAAGGAAAGCACGCCTTTGGGAAGTTCAGCATTATTAGCCTTGATTGTATCCTTTTTTTTATTTTTAGCTTGCTGATTATCTTCTAGTCCCACTTTTTGCGGGGGCATTTGAGCCTGATAATCGCTCCAACCACCAGCATAAACAGTCGCAGCGCCATTGCCCTCAAGTGCAACAGTTGTCGTCGCAACCCGGTCTAAAAAATCACGGTCGTGACTAACTAGCAAGACGGTCCCGTCGTAATCTCCCAAAACATCTTGTAACAAATCTAAGGTTTCTATATCTAGATCGTTTGTTGGTTCATCGAGAACCAGCAGATTGCTTTCCTGGGCCATTAGCCGCGCTAGTAAAAGGCGTGCTTTCTCGCCACCAGACAATGATTTAACTGGTGCCCGAGCTTGGTCTTCCGCAAATAGAAACTCTTTCAGGTATCCGACGACATGTTTTGGAGTTCCCCGAACCATAATCTGATCTGAGCGACCCGTAACTCCCATTTTGGGGTCGTTGGTAAGGGATTCCCATAAGGTCTTTGTCGGATCTAATTGAGCGCGAGCTTGGTCAAATACTGCAATTTTTAGGTTTGTGCCAAGCTTCAGAGTGCCGCTGTCCACTGGCTGTTCACCAAGTAAAGTTCGGATTAGAGTGGTCTTCCCTACACCATTAGGACCAACAAAAGCTACACGGTCTTTACGCTGGATTTGCAAGGAGAAATCCTTGAGCATGAATAGTCCATCAAAGGATAAATTGAGATTTTTAGCTTCAATAACTTTAGCCCCAGACTTTTGACCTGACGCAAAAACCATTGCTGCGGTAGTTTGCCGCTTGATTTGAGACGCGCGCTCAGCACGTAAATCGTTCAAAGCACGCACCCGGCCCTGATTTCTTTTGCGACGTGCTGATATTCCTTCAACCGCCCAACGAGACTCTGCTTTAATCTTTCGTTTAAGCTTATGACGCTGGTCGTCCTCTTCCGCCCATGTTTTATCTCGCCATGTTTCAAACTCAGAGAATCCGCGTTCTTGCCTTCTTACCACGCCTCGATCAATCCATAGTGTAGCACGTGTCAATGCGTTCAAAAATGCACGATCATGCGAAATCACAACAAAACTATTTCTGCTTTGACGTAAAGTGGTCTCCAGCCATGCGATAGCTTCAATATCCAGGTGATTTGTAGGTTCGTCTAAGAGCATTAATTCTGGGTTCTCAGCCATTAACTTTGCTAAAGCCGCCCGACGTCGCTCGCCACCTGAAGCTGTTTTTACTGGCCTATCAGGATTAAACTTCAAGCCAGCTGCAGCAATCTCTACCATATGAGTTTCACCATCAAGCAGCCCGGACAGGGCATAATCACCCAAAGTTTGAAACAAGGATAAATCTGGGTCCTGCTCCATGTATCCTACACTGGCTCCGGGAGAGACAACTCTTTGCCCCGCATCAGCCTCAACTAGCCCAGCCATCACTTTCATTAGGGTCGATTTTCCAGACCCGTTCCGTCCGACAAGGGAAACCCTATCACCGGTATGAACAACCATGCCCATATTTTCGAAAACGGGATTGCCCCCATAGGTAAGAGCTATTTCAGAAAGATGAATCAGAGGTGTACGAGCCATACGATCAGCTAGGCTCTTGAGCGCAGGGCGTCAATGCGTTGTACCTTTTTGTTGTTGTGACCACTCTTTTTAAAAGATCCGCTTAAAATAAAAATCTCTTCAAATAGAAAAAGAGAGTTTTGCATCAAATATTTTAGGCACTAAGCTACCAAAAGAGCATTAAACTGTGAAACTATTGTGTCAGCTAGGATGCTAGAGCCCTTTTTAATTATAGAAAAAAGATCAATGCTCAATGACACTATCGCTAATGGCTCAGTTTGTATTAGCTCTTAATAAAAAATAATTGCGTGAGATATTTTCAAATTAAGTTAAATATAATTAATGATCGAATTTAAACTATAATAATTCTTAAACTATATGGTTTATTGAACTGTAAAAAGGTCACACTATTTTAGTTTCACCAGTAATTAATAAAAAGGGTCGTTCGTCATGAATTCAGAAAAAAATGAGGAAATGTGGCGCAGAAATTTATCTCCTCTTGCTTACAAAGTGACGCGTGAGCACGCTACAGAGCCGGCATTTAGCTATAGTGAAAAACATACTAGCAACGGGCACTATACTTGCGTGTGTTGCGGCTCCCTACTATTTGATAAC
>CALJEW010000162.1 GCA_938074585.1 uncultured Rhodospirillales bacterium
ATACATACTTCATGCCACTGCAAAAAAGCGCGGGGTCATCAGCCAGTAATATCCGAACTTTATTAATTTCTGGTACTTTGATGTTTCCTTAAAATCACACAATTAAAATCGATATAAGTAGAATATAAAGAATAGACTAACGTGATACCACCTTAGAAACGACATTTTTTCTGTAAGTTGATTAAAAAATAATTTATTTACCTTAAAGAGGCAATCGTATTCTAACCCGTAACCCCCCAATTGGCGAAGTAGATAGCTGAAGTTCTCCTCCGTGACTTCGAATAATGTCCCTAGTAATCGTCATTCCCAATCCAATCCCTCCGGTTCCTTGGTTGCGTGAGCCTTCAATTCGAAAGAAAGGCTTGAACACATTTTCATGATGCTCATCAGGTATACCCGGACCATCATCATCAATGATAATCTCTACTGCATCATCGCGAAGACCTATACGGATTGAAATATGATCTGCAAACCGCGATGCATTATCAATTAGGTTGGTTATAGAGCGCTTAAACGCATTTGGCCGTAGTGGTAATTCGAGCTTATCTTCGGCATGATAATCGATCCGCCCACCTTTCCTTTGCGCTTGGGCAACAACTCCATCGACAAGCGCGGTTAAATTAGTGGAGTTTGGTTTTTCAGTTCCCTCGCCCCGTGCAAAAGCCAGATACCCCTCGAGCATGTGCTCCATCTCTGTAACATCGGTTTTCAAATTTTCCGCAGCAGTGGCATCACTGAGCATTTCTATTTCTAATCGCATCCTAGTTAAAGGTGTGCGTAAATCATGCGAAACACCCGCTAACATGTCGGTCCGTTGACGAATTTGACGGGTAATACGATCTCGCATGGCTAAGAAAGCGCTTGCAGCTTGGCGAACTTCTACTGCGCCTTCTGGTTTGAAGTTTGAGACATCACGCCCTTTGCCAAAATTTTCAGCCGCAATAGCAAGGCGGCGAATTGGGCGCACTTGGTTGCGCATAAAAATCATGGCGATTACAAATAAAATCAGTGACGTTAGCACCATCCATAACACAAAAACAATCGCCGTCGAGCTGAATAAGCGCTTTTTGGGAGCAATGGTTTGCAGGACACCATTGGGTAACTGGACTTCAATAATTACATAACGCTTCATGCTAATGGTATCTATGGTAAAAGGTTTACGGACGTAATCCACCATCGCATGGATTAGCATTTTTTCCATTAGTCCATTTTCACCTTTGTTGCCTGGTATCAGCACATCGCCATCTTGGAACTTCATATTCAAATTGAATTTATCTGCAGCAACCTTAAACACTTTCGCTTTGCTTTTGGCATCAGGTTTATCCCTAATCAGATCAATCACACCGCCAATATCGCCTGCAACACTGCGGGCAAGACGAAGGGTTATGGTATCCCAATGGGTCTCGTAGAAAATGATTCCCGAAACCAATTGCAATAAAACCAACGGGATAACGAGGATCATAATAGATCGCCCAAGAAGGGTTTTCGGCATAAATAGTTTCACCATAAATTTAATACTCAGTCTGGCTGCAGCATGTAACCACGCCCGCGCACTGTTTGCAGATAACGGGGCACTTTCGGATCGCGTTCAATTTTACGTCTTAGGCGAGTGACTTGCACATCAACAGCCCGACCACCACCAGCAGTTCCTGTCAGCTTTATTAATTCATCACGGCTCAAAATATCCCCCGGGCGACTAGATAAAGCGCGTAAGAGCCCAGTTTCAATATCCGTTAAACGTGCCACATTCCCCCGCACCAAGAGCTCCCCTCGCCCCACATAAAACACAGCATCTCCCATGCTGATCTCAACATTTTCTGCCGCCACCTTAGGCAATCTTTTCAAAATATTATGGAGTCTCAACAATAGTTCACGCGGCTCAAACGGTTTTACTAAATAATCATCCGCACCGCGCTCCAATCCTACAATCCGTTCATCCGCCTCTCCCATTGCGGTTAACATCAGTATAGGCACCGTACTGGTTCGGCGATAATCTCCAGCAAAATCAAGGCCAGATTCACCCGGCATCATCAGATCCAGAATAATAATATCAAACTGTAAACCTTTTAATTTATTTCGCGCATCCATGGCGTTTTTTGCTGCAACAACAATGAACCCATTTTCACTTAGGTATTTGACAAGCAGATTGCGCAAACGATCATCGTCATCAACAACAAGAACCTGCGGCAAATCTATCTTGTTTGTCATCACACAATAACCCTAACTAATCTGTACCATCATTTGACGACCTATCACCAAAAAACCCATCGACATATTCTCTGTCTTCTTGATTAATAACACTTCGTAATATTTGGCGAAACCCATCAATCGCTTGCGGCCCCGCCGTCTCATATGCCGCAGCAATTCGATGACTTTGGCGTTTCGTTAATCGGGTATCTAACTCTACCCCTTTTGGGGTCAGGACATGCAGGCGCCGGCGCCTGTCTACTGCATCTGTTTTTTGTTCAACAAACCCCTCTTCAAGCAGTTGCCTTAATACCCGAGCTAAACTTTGCTTTGTTATTTTAAGGATAGCCAATAACTGGGTCACTGTAATTTCAGGGTTACGTCCAACAAAGTATATCACCCGATGATGGGCTCGACCAAAATCGTAATCACCCAGAATAGCGTCGGCTTCACCTGTAAAATCACGGTAAGCAAAAAACAAAAGCTCAATGGCTTGCCTCAGTTCTTCATCGCGTGAGCTCATAGCCAAACCTTAATTCGTTTATTTATAGTTATTTCACTCATACGTCCATCACATACGGTATCATCGCCAATGGCAAATAGTATAATAGGTTTAGTTAAAATTCAGAACAATAAGTCAGTACCATTGACTTAAATTCAAGCTAATGCTAATTAGCGTAATAACATACGGCTACAACCTTTTTACACGAAAGAATATTACAATGTCTGGACCCGCCTTTGATGATCGCGACGGCCTTATTTGGTTTAACAATGAAATGATTCCGTGGCGCGATGCAAACGTCCACGTTCTAACGCATGGTTTGCACTACGCATCCTCAGTCTTTGAGGGCGAGCGGGCTTATTCAGGAAACATTTTCAAGTTACACCAGCATACGGAGCGCCTGTTCTATTCTGCGGGTCAACTTGGGTTCAAAATCCCATATAGTATAGATGAGATTGATCAGGCTTGTATCGAAACCCTAAAGGTAAATAAAATTGTTGACGGTTATTTACGCCCTGTTGCATGGCGCGGCAGTGAAATGATGGGTGTGTCTGCTCAAGACAACCGAATTAATGTGGCTATTGCTGCATGGGCATGGCCGTCGTACTTCTCGCCAGAGGCACGGATGAAGGGCATAAAGCTACAAACATCTAAATGGAAACGCCCTTCTGCAGAAACCGCACCTGTTCATGCAAAGGCCGCAGGCTTGTACATGATTTGTACCTTGTCTAAGCATGAAGCTGAAAAAAATGGGTATGACGATAGCTTAATGCTCGATTATCGGGGGCAAATTGCTGAAGCCACCGGAGCCAACATCTTTATGGTCATGGGCGATGGCAAATTGCACACCCCAACACCCGATTGCTTTTTGGACGGTATCACCCGCAAAACTGTAATTGAGCTAGCTAAGACCCGTGGAATTGAAGTTATCGAGCGGGCAATTATGCCAGAGGAGTTGGCCAACGCGACGGAAGTCTTTTTGACAGGAACCGCCGCCGAAGTAACCCCAGTTGGCGTTGTTGATGATTTTACTTTCACAGTAGGTGACATCAGCATGTGGATGATGGAAGATTACGACAAAACGGTTGGTAACGTTAATCCAGCCGCGAGATAAGCGTCGTAACATACCAAAGTAAAGATCGAGTTATAACCCGGTCGTTACTTTGGGCACAAAAATCCAAATAATATGAGTCTTTCTGCAGCATATGCCTAGAAGCCATTTCAGGGAGTTGTTCGGTGTTTTGCAACTTCAACAAAACAGCATTAAATTTTTCTTGAAATT
>CALJEW010000163.1 GCA_938074585.1 uncultured Rhodospirillales bacterium
GGTAAATGCATCATCGAGTATCACCTAATTGCCAGAAGGGTTTAAAAATAAATTTCCATCTTTTAACACAGAACCCTGAATAAATCGTAACTTAAAGTCATTTATGTTGCCGCAAAGCCACATTCACGAATGGAACCATTCGCTCCTGTTTTGCTCTAAAACAGCCATGCATCTATTTGATGTCCGGCCAGCGCTTCGGGCAAACCATTATTATATCAATTTCCCTAAGCTTCAATTAATAGCTCCAAGCCAAAACTTGGTAAACCTTCAGCCGCAACATCCAAGCCGTCCACGTTTCAGCTTTATAACTAAAAGCCCAAGCCTGACGATTGATGAGCGTAGCCAAAATTTAATCCTTAAATGCCAACGCACGGCTGTACAAAACGCGTTTTGGAAGGCCCGTTGTTTGAGCAAAATGGGCCGCAACCTCCTTCACACTATGACTTTTTAAGGCCTCAACAAGCATAGCATCTAGCTCTTCATCAGAAGGCGGGGCAAGGGGTAGAGGGGGGCCGACACATAGGGTGATTTCCCCTTTGGGGGCTCCGGCTTCGGTATAATGTTCTGCTAATTCATCCAAGGTCCCACGCCGGATTTCTTCGTAAAATTTTGTTAATTCACGTCCCACCGCGGCAGGACGATTACCTAAAACAACACGCATATCAGCCAAACTAGAGGCTAAGCGCTTAGCTGATTCTAAGAAAATTAAGGTTCCGGGGACGGTTGATATTTCGCCCAATACTTTTTGACGAGCCCCGGTTTTGGATGGTAAAAAACCTTGAAAGAAAAATCGGTCCGTTGGCAACCCAGATAAAACCAACGCCGTTAATGTGGCCGATGGGCCGGGCGCTGCAGTTACCATCACCCCTTCATTAACGCACGCTTCAACCATTTTATATCCGGGGTCTGATACCAAAGGCATCCCCGCATCTGAAATCATCGCCACAACTTCGCCTTGATCCAAGCGTCTCATGATTATCGGACGCACCCGTTCCGCATTGTGCTCGTGATACGGTTGCAAAGTTGCATTGATGCCGTGAGTTTTCATTAATTTGCCGGATGTGCGGGTGTCTTCACATAGAACTATGTCGGCTCGTAATAAAATATCAAGGGCCCGCAAGGTAATGTCCGCCGCATTGCCAATCGGTGTTGCGACCAAATAAAGCCCCGGCGTTAACGACTTTAATTCAGGCTGGCCCAATGGTTTACACAAGGTGTTTGTACCGTTAGGCTCGGCCCCGTCTGAAGCGTTTGGTTCTGGCACGTCGTCAATAACAGGAAGATCACCGACTGATGTTTTGGATTTCGCCATCTGTATCCCGTTTCTTATTTATCATCGCTGGCTTATTGATTTCAATATTCGCCTTAAGCGGCTGTCAAACTGCTCAAAGGTTTTTACCAACTCAAATCGGCACCCCCGTTGTGCCCGCCACCGCCACTATAAGCCAACCCCCCCCAACACACCAGAAGCAGGCAACCCTTTCTGCGACCCAACCTCAACAAAAAATTCTTCCGCCCGGATCAATTCCACAATTACCGTCTTTTTTACCGCTTTTAAATCGTCCAGCCGGTGCCGTTGGAACGCAAGAACAAGACGTTCGCGTACCCACTACAGACACCGTCCGCATAGCCATTTTATTACCCCTTACCGGTTCCAACGCACAAATTGGCAAAGCGCTTTTAAACGCGGCTCAATTGGCATTGTTCGATTTTGCCGATTCCCGTTTCGAATTATTGCCCCATGATACCAAAGGAAACCCCGAAGGTGCCGCAAGCGCCGCGCGCTTTGCCATCGGTGATGGGGCATCGGTTATTCTAGGACCCCTCCTTTCTAGTTCCGTTCGGGCCATCGCCCCCTCTGCACAAGCCGCCAATGTTCCTGTTGTTGCCTTTTCTAACGATCGCTCAATTGCCGGTAACGGCATTTATACGCTTGGGTTTATTCCTTCTGAACAAGTCAATCGCGTCGTCCGCTTTGCCCAATCGAGAGGGTTTACCCGATTTGGGGCATTAGCACCCGATAACGACTATGGGGCGCGGGTTGTAGAGGCTTTGCAAAAAACTGCCCAAGCCAACGGCGGAACCTTAACCCGGGCCCAGTTTTATGATCCTGGTGCCGATGACTTCACCGATGTTGTTCGTGAATTTGCCGATTACGATTCCCGCCGCCGTGAGCTTTTAGAACAACGTAAAGAGCTTGAAGCTCAAGACGATGAAATTTCAAAAAGTGCTTTAAGACGGCTAGAAAACCTACAAACCCTAGGTGATTTACCGTTTGAAGCATTGTTGGTTGCCGATGGCGGCAAACGATTATTGTCTGTTGCGGCTTTGTTACCCTTCTACGACATTGATCCAGGCACGGTCCAAATGCTTGGTACCGGCCAATGGGACGAGCCCGATATTGGTAAAGAACCAGCCTTAATTGGAGGCTGGTATGCAGCGCCTCCACCCTTTGCTCGGGCTGAATTTGATAAACAATATCAAGAAATTTATGGAAACCGCCCGCCGCGCTTAGTCACCATGGCTTATGATGCGATAGCCTTAATCTCGGTTTTGGCCCGCCAAGAAGGGGCCTCTCTGTTTACATCTAAAACCCTAACCAATCCCAACGGGTTTTGGGGCCGCGATGGGGTATTTCGTTTAACACCGTCTGGAACAGCCGAGCGTGGCTTAGCCGTCATGGAAATCGGACTTGATGGAAATAAAATTGTCTCAAAAGCCCCAGAATCATTTCAAGCTCTAACCAACTAGAGCAAAAACGGCGCGAGTAACTTCATTCGTGAACGTGTTTTTGCGGCAATTAAAAAGGGTCTATGCTCTAGCTCACTAGTTTCTCAATGACTGAGTTTAGGCGAAACAAACCTTCTGGTGTTGCAATCAGGTGGGTTTTTGAGGG
>CALJEW010000164.1 GCA_938074585.1 uncultured Rhodospirillales bacterium
TCAAGCGGACATTAGATATCAACAGCCCATAAGTCTGACCAGCGTTTTGCCAAATTGCTCTTCAACACATTTTGCACACAAGTTTCCAGAACACTTAAGCGCGCGGCTTTTGTAAAGCTCAAATAACGATCTTCATTTACAAGGAGTTTGTTGGCTTGTTTGGCTATTTCAGCACCATCAAAATAATATAAATAGCCGTTTACATCCTGTACAACATAGCCTTACGGGCCACCACATTTGGTCAGGATTATAAGAACACCATAGGCTAGCGCTTCAATGCCATCAATAGCTTAACTTTCTTGTTGAGAAGGTATGTATGAATAAGGCGAGGAACTCATAAACGTTCTTAAGTTGATCTCGGTTTAACCAGCCCAAGCATTGAAAGTGATCTGATCTGATCTGATCTGATCTGATCTGCCATGCGAACCAGCGAACGCGGTCAATTCAGGCGTTGATGATCCGGTTACATGAAGCCTAATATCAACCCCAAGCTTTCGAATGTGTGCAAAGGATTGGAACAAAAAACATAGATGTTTGGGTGGATCATCTAATCGCCCCGCAAAACCAAGTATTGGCTTTTCTAACTTCGATACCCCTTCTTAATCAGGACTGAAAAAGTCCATATCAGTTGGGATAGACAGAACATCCATTTTTGAAATGGCATTTGGCTGGGGTATCTATAACGGATCTATTGAAAAAGAACTGACGCCCAACACTCTATTTAAAGGCGATGTAAGAATGGATTGTTCTTGGGATTCTAACTTTGGTGTTACTAAATCGATCCAGTTGATACCGCACGACTCCCATGGCATCCGGTCTAGCCCAGCGGTCACCTTCAACGTCACAGGCGCACCAAAACAAATGTTTAACACCAGCAGCCTCTAAGGGATTTACAATCAAAACACTGCCCCCAACCGCTATGTAATATTCATGTGACTGGATCAGTTCCACCCAAAGCGCGGAGGAGACTGTATAACGTCTTCCTATCTCAGGGAACTGGCATCCAACAACAACGCAATTATGATTGCCAAACTCTTTTAGCTTAAGTGATTTGGAACAATGATTGGAAAATGCGTGGCTTAAACCAACGTTCAATTCAAGGCATGTGCCACGTGCGGCATAAAAGGCGATGGTTACGTCTTGCCCCGCACGACGTAAATAATTGGATAAAATTTTGGCTTTCGTTGTAACGCCACCTAGAATATTGGGCGACAGTGTAAGAATTAATGTTGCCACTTCATTTGTCCCAGGTTCGTAAACCTGAGAACGTATCAAAATCATATTATACTTGGCTTCAACCAAGGGGTTCCCTAACGTCTCGACCGTTGGTGGAAAAGCAAACAAACCACATCTGATAAAATTTGATCAAATCATCGATAGCACCAGCACGCCCTACCCCGCAGACGCCACCTCTTAAACTACAACTGTTAAAGCCCCAGAAGAATTGCACAACCACTTTGGGTTAACCGTTCCATTTTCACCGAGGTACGGGTCGCAAACTTAAATTTGCTTTAAACAGGCTTGCAAACTCAGCCTAATCCGTCATTTTTGTTTGTAAATATTATAAACATCAAACCCCGGAGCTATCATGACCGACACCAAAGTTCTAGAGCTTATCGAAAAGCTTATTTCCTACGATACCACCAGCCGTAACTCAAACCTGGATATCATTAAATTCATTGAAGATTATTTGGCGGGTCACGGCATTAAGAGCACCTTGGTTTATAACGAGGGTGAAGGAAAAGCCAATCTGTACGCCACCTTGGGCGATCAAATCAAATCCGGGATAATGCTATCGGGGCATACCGATGTGGTTCCGGTTGACGGTCAAGATTGGGACACGGAACCTTTCAAAGTCGTCCAAAAAGATGGAAAGCTATTTGGACGTGGCACATCCGATATGAAAAGCTTTATTGCCCTTGTTTTGGCCTACGTTCCAAAATTCTTGGAGCGAGGGTTAGATACCCCCATTCATTTGGCCTTTTCCTATGACGAGGAAATCGGCTGCATTGGAGTGCGGCGGATGATCGATATGATCAACACTTTACCCGTCAAACCGCGCATGGCAATTGTTGGCGAGCCGACATCCATGGGCGTGATTGTTGGGCATAAGGGCAAGCGGTCATATGAGGCACATATACGGGGTTTGGAAACTCATTCAAGTTTAGCCCCCCAAGGCGTCAACGCCATTGAATACGCGGCTGAAATGATTGCCCATTTAAAATCCATAGCCCGCCGCATTACAGAGCTCGGCCCCCACGATGAGCTGTATGATGTATCGCACACAACGGTTCATACCGGCGTTATCAATGGCGGTACTGCGCTTAATATCGTACCCAAGGATTGCCATTTTGAATTTGAATTCCGTTACGTCGGCGGCGACGACCCAGATACCATTGAAGCCGAAATACGCGAATACGCAGCCCAAAGCCTAGAGCCTCACATGCATAAAATCAGCTCCGATACAGGGATTGATATTACCTGTAGCAACGACATGCCGGGCCTCGATTTAAATGCGGATGAGGAAGTGGTGACGTTTGTTAAAGCACTGGCGGGCAAAAATGATCACTCAAAAGTGGCGTTTGGAACCGAAGCTGGCCTGTTCCACACCCGCGCCGGTGTCCCCACTGTCGTCTGCGGCCCCGGCTCCATAGAACAAGCCCACAAACCCAACGAGTTTATTGAATTGTCTCAATTAGACGAAGCCACCATCTTCATGGATCGCTTGGTGGATAAAGTCTGTAAATAGGGGCTAGGCCCAACTTGCCCACCCCCCTCAGCTCAAAGGGGTGGGACTATTTTGGAACTTGAGTTTTGGCCTTGTTCTTCGCGTTTAAGAGATATTTCAGGTGCTGCTGGTATGCAAGCTCGTAAATTCTAGCTAATTTCAGAATAAAAATCAGGGACTATTTTTTGGTTAATGTTGTAAATCCAGAAGAATTACCGACCAAATCAATGGCCATTGTTATCTCAAATCGCGAAAACAATATTTTTTCCTTCTGTTTCTTTTATCTGAGCGAGCAACCGATACACTTTATTTTTCTTTGTTTTACAATCTTGGATTACACTGAAATTCATCAATCAGGAAATAGATCATTGCAAAAGACAAGCAACAATTTTTTCCCTGAAATAACCTTTGGTATATCCAATCTGCGCGTTAATTTGGGTTCCATAACTAATTTTTTCACGTCAACTTTTAAACGCAATACTGGATCAGCTTGGTGACTATCAGGCATCTTTAAAAAGTGCATACG
>CALJEW010000165.1 GCA_938074585.1 uncultured Rhodospirillales bacterium
TTTGGGTCAACGTAAATACTCACCGGTACATCGTTCCAGTCATCGATAAAGTGGGAGCCGGTCAAGTCGCGCAGGATTCGCGAGTTGTGCGCGTTGAGGATCATCGGCTTGAGCTTCTCACCTGGGCGCAATTCGGTTTGAACAAAAAACGCGGTATTGAATTCGTCTTTCGTTTTCTTAGTTGCATCGAGCGCCAGGGTAACGTGTGAAATTGTCAGCACCGTAGGGCCGACAAGATCCGCGCTAGATAGATAAGGCGAGTTAAACGCTTTGCGATAATGCGTTTTCTCGGTCATACGTCGGCGCCAATGTGAACGGCTTTAGCTACCTTGCGACCGATCATCATCAGCAAAACATCCAACATTTTGCCGTGGTCGTTTTCCGAATCAATCATCATATTACCAACCGCTTGGCAGGTCGTGAGTTCAACTAGATCCATGGTGATTTCACATGAAAAGTTATTTTTGTCATCCGCGTTTTCAATGTCATTCATAAATTCATGCCAGGAGTTGTATTTTGTTTGTCCCACTAAAATCTGCATCCGCGCCTCTTTTTTTATGTTCGCTGGGGTTGATTTGAAAAATATTGTGGCAGTTTGATCACTTCAGATCAAGAACAATCGGTCACTTTATTTGCAAAACAAATGAGAAATCTACAACGGGTGAAACGAGGGGGCGGTGCGCGTTAGTCCATTAACTTAAAAAGAATCCACAACACTAGAGCAGTGTTGCGCTGTTCCGGCGGCTTGGCCATTTCAGATTTTACCGTTGCCAGCAGATCGTCAGTTTTCTGCAAAGCATCGATTTCATCTTTGTCCATTTCGGCGCCTTATTGATTCTGTTTAACAGGGTCAGCTTTTATATAACACTGCAATGCGTAACGTCAACATATTATAAGGTAATTATATGTGATCTATTGGTTTTTTGAGAAAGCCTAAACCAAAGTTGTAAGGGGAATGCTTAGAGGTATAAGTGAGGGCTTATATATTGGTCAATAGATGTGCAGAAAATAGCGCGTGCCAAAATGCACCTAAGCATTTAAGTGCATTAAAAAGCTCATATACATAACAAACCGCTTATTGCCCAGGGCGAACAATAAGCGGGCCGGTTAACTTCGTTCGGTTTCACGCTCAGCTACGGTCATGATGAATTCTTGGCTTTTGCTGCTTGAAGCGAGATAAGCATCAACCAACTTTTGTAAGTTTTCTGGCGATGCCGATTCGAGTTTCATATTTGGATCTAACAACGCTATTGACGTGACCCCAAGAAAGTTTGCGACAATATCGAGCTTGTCTAACCGTATTCCTAAGCCGTCTTGCATGATCCTGCGAACATAGCGGCCGCTGATGCCAGAGCGGCGAGTATCAAAGTCGCTGTACTTCAGGTTTTGTTCCAGCATCAACAAACTAAGATTCCGCCGAAAGGCTTCTATTGAATTGTTGTTCATGATTATTCCCTACTTGTTGATGAAATAATGTTCACCAAAATATTAAATGCCGTTTGTGTTGACCCGGAGTGACATAAACGCCACTATACCATCTCAACTCGCAAAACACATAATTTGTTTCGCGACGCAGTTTAAGAAACTTATCCAACCGCTAACAACTGTCAATAAAACCAGTGGTTATAAATACAGCACGCAAAGTGGGTGATTAATGTACGGAAAGATATTTGACACGATTTATACAGGTTCCCTATATGGCGAGTTCGAGGCCATTGTCGTTTTCAAAGCGTTGATTGTTTTGGCTGATGAATTTGGCGTGGTTGATTCTAGCCCGGCGGCATTAGCTGGCCGCACATCATACCCACTAGATGTCATCGAGAAAGGACTCTCAGTTTTACTGCAACCTGACCCGGAAAGCCGACACGCAGAGGCGGGTGGGCGCAGGATCGTTCCGCTTGAAAATGGCCGAAACTTTGGTTGGGCAATTGTTAACTTCAAACCAGATTGGCTATGAGATGAGTGAATTGAGATGGTTTCGATTACACACAAACAGCATCGATAACGTCAAGCTGCGGATGCTGGCGTTTGAAGATCGATGGCACTACATCGCAATCTGCTGTTTGAAGGCCGACGGCTTGCTGGAAAAGTCCGACGACAAAAACTTTTCGCGCATGATCGCCATCAAGCTGGGGGTTCAGGTTTTGGACCTTGAAGAGGTGAAAAGGCGTTTGATGGATGTTGATTTAATTGATGATCTTTTTCAGCCAGTTGGTTGGTCAAAACGTCAATACTTGAGCGACACATCTGCTGACAGGGTGCGGAAACACAGGGCTGCAAAGAAAGAAACACCAGTGAAACGTTACAGTAACGTTACAGTAACGCCCCCAGAGACAGAGACAGAGACAGATACAGAGACAGATACAGAGACAGAGAAAGAAGTAAAACACTCTGTCGAAGTCTCGACAGTTCGCGCAAAAGAAAACTACTCAGCAAATTTTGAAGAATTCTGGCTAGCCTATCCCTCTCACCGACGGGGCAGTAAAAAGCGAGCGTTTGCCGAGTGGAAGAAAGTTACCGCTGATAAACAGTTTGTCGTTGGTGACATCAAGAACCGTGTCGAACGTGATCAACTTTTTACTGACGAACAAGGAAAGTTTGTCCCGCATGCCGAACGCTGGTTATCAGGCGAACGCTGGGAGACAGGAATCAAAGAAGCCAGCTATTGGGGCGCGGTTACCGACAGAAATATTCAGAACGCCAAGGAGTGGCTACGGGAGGACGTTGAGTGATCGACAAGAGCGACTTCATGGCGTTGATGTTAGAGACAGGGAATATGTATTCGACAGATGTATCGAAGGGCCAAATGCGTGCCTACTTCGACCTTCTGAAACAATACCCGCGTGACGCATTGCAGAAAGCGTTCAGGTCACATGCCATGAATTCCGAGTGGTTCCCGAAAATCAGCCAGATCATTGCCTTGATCGACGGCACTGGGAAAGAGCAGGGCGCTGATGCTTGGGCGAAG
>CALJEW010000166.1 GCA_938074585.1 uncultured Rhodospirillales bacterium
CACCATAACTAAGCTCGCTCATTAATTTTGTTGGTGCGTTCAATATATGTTTGGGGGGCATTAAAGACCCAGTTTCCCGTGCGCTCTTTTTTGCAGATTTTTCAGCCTTATAAGACGCGTTCGATTTAGGCGCTGTTGCTAGATAAATCACGCATTGAGCAACAGCCAGTTCACCTTCAGGCGACCCTAAACGATCAAAGGCTTCCCATGCAGCAATGGATTGAGGCAATGCTTGCGGGTCAGCTAAGCCAATATCTTCAGAAGCAAACCGGACTAATCGACGAAGGATATACGTTGAATCTTCACCGCCAGCTAACATACGGGCAAACCAATACAGCGCAGCATCTGCATCTGACCCACGCAACGATTTATGTAAAGCGCTAATCAGATTGTAATGGCCGTCTTGAGATTTGTCATATAACGGCATTCGCTTCTGGACGGCACTCGCTAAAGCCTTTGTATCTAGTACAGTATCGCTTGAAAGCGTGAAGACCTCTTCCGCCATATTTAGAAGATACCGTCCATCCCCATCAGCCATAGCTCTAAGCGCTGCACGCGCATCTTCGTTAACGGGAAGGGATTCACCTTCAACAGACTCAGCACGGCTTAAAAGGGCGTCCATTGCCTCATCACTCAAGCGATTAAGAACCAGAACTTGGGCTCGTGACAATAAAGCTGAATTAAGCTCAAATGATGGGTTTTCAGTAGTTGCCCCCACAAGGACGACTGTACCATCTTCAACATACGGCAAAAATCCGTCTTGTTGGGCTTTATTGAAACGATGGATTTCGTCAATAAACAATAATGTTCCGCGTCCAACCGAGCGTCGATCTTTAGCCCGATCGAAGACTTTTCGCAAATCAGCAACACCAGAAAACACAGCTGACAAAGGCTCAAATTCCAAATTACTTTGATCCGCTAGTAACCTTGCGATTGTTGTTTTACCTGTACCGGGTGGTCCCCAAAGAATAATCGACGCCATTCGACCATTTGCGACCATCCGTCCAAGAGGGCCAGCCGCACCAATCAAATGGTCTTGGCCGACAACATCACCCAAACTTTCAGGGCGCATACGGTCGGCTAAAGGACGCGTAACAGTAGACTCAAATAAATTACTCATCGCACCCGTCTCGGTTTTTACCGATTTATTACAAGATCACGTATTTTACCGTCCCGTTCGACAGATATCCGCCAACGTTCAGCGGTTTTTCTTAAAACCTTTATAAGTTTATTTACATTAGGTGTATTTTTTCCATTAACAGAGCGCACAATATCACCGCGCTGAAAGCCCAACCGGTTTGCAGGAGATCCGCGTTTAATGGCCAATATGAACACCCCATCAAAGAAGAGACCTAGATCCAATTCGTCAGCTAGGGCGGGTGACATATTAGCAACTTGAGCACCCTGCAATGGTTGCTCGCCATCTAGAGCTTTAATATTGCGTTTTGGGATTTCAGGTGCAGCTTCCAGTTTCAAATTTAAGGCGAGAGTTTTATTGCCTCGCCATACCCTTAAAACAACCTGATCACCAACAGGTAAAGTCGCAATCCTGTGTGCTAACGCGTTACCATCGAAAGCTTGATGTCCGTTTACAGCCAATATGACATCACCGGTACGCAATCCAGCTTTTTTAGCGGCACCGTGTTTATGAACGGCATTAATTAAAACGCCTGCCGGTGTCTCTAACCCCAACGAATTTGCAATATCTTGGTTTACTGTTTGCCCCGATGCCCCAAGCCATGGGCGCACAAGCTTACCCGCTTCTGAAATACCACGAATAACAGCACGAACCATGTTTGAGGGTACGGCGAAACCAATACCTTGTGATCCTCCACTTTTTGAAAAAATAGCGGTATTAATTCCAACCAATCGGCCATCTAGACCGACCAAAGCCCCACCTGAATTACCGGGGTTGATAGAAGCATCTGTTTGGATAAAAGATCCTAAAGTCGACAAACCAACACCAGAGCGTGATAAAGCGGAAACAATTCCACTGGTCACGGTTTGACCAACTCCAAATGGATTGCCAATGGCTAAAACTAAATCACCAACCTCTAAATCATCGGAATCAGACAGGGCAATAACAGGTAAAGGTTTACCGTTCGTCTTGATCCGTAAAATAGCTAAGTCAGTTTTCTCGTCATTGGCGACCAATTCAGCATCAAATTCACGTCGATCATGCAAAACAACTCGGATTTTATCTGCACCTTCAATGACGTGATTGTTGGTTACAATAACACCATCATTAGCAACGATGACGCCAGAACCCAGAGAGTTTTGTTGGCGTTTTATTTCACGTCCTCCCTGGCCAGCACCGAAACCATTACCAAAGAACTGTCGGAAAAAAGGATCATCAAATAACGGCATACGGGCACGGGTGCGAACAATTTTACGCGTATAAATATTCACAACAGCCGGTGCTGTTTTTTTAACTAAAGGGGCGAATGACAGCTGAGTTTCTAACTGGTTCTTCGGGACACTTTTTTCGGCAGCAAATACAGCGTTACCGAGAATAAATGAACAAGCGATCAATCCAAAAGCGGCCATATGACGTAGTATAAAAAACATTTCCAAAAGCTCACCTTAATTCAAATACAAAACAAAAAAAGTACAAACATTCCTATTTGCAACTTAGTATTACCACCCCTAAAATGAAAAAGGCAGCCATAAGGCTGCCTTTTAATCAACATTATCATTGATACCGTCTTATTCTTGAACTAACTCGCCCGCTTCTTCAAGATCTGCTTCATGACGCGCTTTATCTGCAGCGCCTTTCGCATCTGGATCACGGTCTACGTATTCAATGAACGCCAGGGGCGCATCGTCACCATAACGGAAACCAGCTTTAAGTACACGTGAATACCCACCTTGGCGTTCACTATAGCGTGTTGCTAATGTATCAAATAGCTTAGATACAGCCGCATCATCACGCAAAAAAGCAAAAGCTTGTCGACGGGAATGGATATCACCACGCTTACCAAGGGTGATCATTTTATCAGCAAAACCGCGAAGTTCCTTTGCTTTAGGCAAAGTTGTTTTAATTTGCTCGTGTGTAATCAAAGAGACAACCATGTTCGAAAACATAGCTTTACGATGAGAACTGGTCCGATTAAGTAAGCGATGTTTAAAACGATGTCGCATAGGTAGGCTCCTTTATTTATCTGCGCGTGCCATTTAACCCACAGATTTTAATTTTAATTTATGTATATATTTGTTCCTAAACAAACATTAGTAACTTTGTGCTCAGAATGGGTCTTCAAGTCTTTTTGCTAACTCTTCGATATTCTCCGGTGGCCATGCGGCAATTTCCATACCTAGGTGCAGGCCCATTTGACTCAATACTTCTTTAATTTCATTCAAAGATTTACGGCCAAAGTTTGGTGTCCGAAGCATGTCAGCTTCACTTTTCTGAACTAAATCACCAATGTAGATTATGTTATCGTTCTTAAGGCAGTTTGCAGAACGAACGGAAAGCTCAAGCTCATCAACTTTACGGAGAAGATTGCGGTTAAACGGTAGATCGTCTTTCTGCTCTGCAGCAGACTTTTGATCGGGCTCGTCGAAGTTGATGAACAACTGTAATTGGTCTTGAAGAATACGTGCAGCCAAAGCCACAGCATCATCAGGAGTTAGAGCACCGTTCGTCAACACATCGATAGCTAATTTATCATGGTCTGTAACTTGACCAACACGCGAGTTTTCAATTTTATAGGAAACTTTTCGAACAGGTGAGAACACAGCATCGATAGGGATAAGACCAATTGGGCTATCTTCTTGTTTGTTTGAGGTGGCAGCAACATAGCCTTTGCCATTATCAATAACCAATTCCATTGAAAGTTTAGCGCCTTTATCAAGGTGACAGATAACCAAATCAGGGTTCATTACTTCGATATCAGCACCAGTATCAATTTGACCAGCTGTAACTTCACCAGGACCGGTTGCTTTTAAACTTACATGCTTTGGACCTTCAACGTGCATCTTAAGGGCAACGCCCTTAATATTTAACACGATGTCTGTTACATCTTCACGAACGCCTGGTACAGATGAGAATTCGTGTAATACACCTTCAATTTGTATAGCAGTTACTGCAGCACCTTGCAGTGAAGAAAGCAGAATCCGACGTAATGCATTACCTAACGTCAAACCAAAACCACGTTCTAAAGGTTCTGCAACGATGGTTGCCATACGATTAGGATCTATACCAGGCTCTACCTCAAGTTTTGCCGGTTTAATCAACTCTTGCCAATTCTTTTGAATCACGGGGGCGACCTCACACTCGTAGAAATTATTCCAAGCCACTTCTTAATGACCCACATTTAACTAAAACCAAAATGGCTTAGCTATGGAAATAGAATAACCCCCACTCATAAGAAGGGATTATCTGAAAACAATTAAACGCGCCGACGTTTTCGTGGGCGACATCCGTTATGCGGAATAGGTGTTACGTCACGGATCGCCGTAATCGTAAACCCTACCGTTTGCAATGCTCGTAAAGCAGATTCGCGTCCAGCACCAGGGCCTTTAACTTCCACTTCTAGCATCTTCATACCATGTTCGATGGCTTTATTACCAGCATCTTCACCGGCTAGCTGCGCCGCATAAGGCGTAGATTTCCGTGACCCTTTAAAGCCCATCGTTCCAGCAGATGACCAAGCGATTGCATTACCTTGGGCATCCGTGATGGTGATCATTGTGTTGTTAAAAGTAGCATTTACGTGTGCAACGCCGGATACAATATTCTTGCGCTCGCGGCGTCGTGAGCGTTGAGTTGTTGGCTTAGCCATATTACGTCCTCAAAATTATTTCTTTTTACCAGCAATAGACTTTGCTGGGCCTTTACGGGTACGGGCATTTGTATGGGTACGTTGACCACGCACCGGCAAACTACGACGGTGGCGAAGCCCCCGGTAACACCCTAAATCCATTAAGCGTTTGATATTGATTGCCCGTTCACGACGCAAATCACCTTCAACTTGGTAATCTGTATCGATTAATTCACGAATTTTCGTCAATTCGTCATCAGTTAATTCATTTACACGGCGCTCCATAGGAATTCCGCATAATTCGCAAATTTTTTGCGCAGAAGTTCTTCCAATACCATGAATATATGTTAGAGCGATAATCGCCCGTTTTGCAGTTGGAATATTAACACCAGAAATACGCGCCAAAGCTTGATCTCCTTAAACTTTGGATTAAAAAAAATGTCCGAATGATCTCAGAAAGTGCGCGATTATAGGTTCTACATTCGGTATGTCAACCAACAATAGCGACCTAATATTTCACTCAATTCCTATACCACAATTTCGGCCAGTTGCTTAGCTACTTGCTCTATATCCGCCATACCATCAACTATATCAAGTGAATCATTATCCCGATAATAAGCTATAATAGGAGCCGTTTGTTCGTGATAAGCTCTTAAACGCGACCGTACAGTGGTTTCGTTGTCGTCTTCACGGCGAGAAAATTTATTCCCTCCGCATTTATCGCAAATACCATCAACTGATGGTGTTTGAAATTCGTCGTGGTAACCGGCACCACATTTAGAACACGTGTAACGACCGGTTATTCGTTTGATCATGGCTTCATCATCGACAGACAATTCGATCACGTGATCAATTTTCAAGCCTTTAACATCTAGCATTTGATCCAATGCTTCAGCTTGTGGTGTTGTTCTTGGGAAACCATCCAAAATAAAGCCATTAACACAATCGGGCTGATCAATACGGTTCGATATCATACCAATCAAAACATCATCTGATACAAGTTGACCTGCATCCATAACTTCTTTTGCTCGCTTGCCTAAAACGCTACCTGCAGCTACTTCAGCACGCAACATGTCACCGGTAGAAAGCTGCAAAATAGAGCATAATTCCTGCAATAACTTAGCTTGTGTACCTTTACCTGCACCAGGAGGCCCTAGCAAAATAACATTCATGAACGGCGGCCTCGTAGCTTAGATTTCTTAATCAGGCCTTCATATTGATGAGCCAATAAGTGAGATTGTACTTGAGCCACTGTATCCATAGTAACCGTTACAACAATCAACAGGCTGGTACCGCCAAAATAGAAAGGAACCGAATATTTAGAAATTAACAATTCAGGTAACAAACATATAATAGCTAAATAACCAGCACCTACACATGTTAATCGTGTCAAAACGCGGTCCAAATAAGCGGCTGTGTTCTTACCTGGACGAATACCAGGAACAAAACCACCATATTTCTTTAAGTTATCAGCTGTTTCTTCTGGGTTAAATACAACAGCAGTGTAAAAAAACGCGAAGAATACGACCATCGAAATGTACGTGATCAAGTAAACGGGCTGACCACGACCAAGGTAGGAAGCTGCGGATGTAAGCCATTCAGGTCCGGTACCTGCTGAAAAACTAATTACAGTAATCGGCATTAATAGAATTGAACTTGCAAAGATCGGAGGAATAACACCAGCAGTGTTTAACTTAAGAGGCAAGTGAGAGTTTTCACCACCCGTCATTTTATTACCACGTTGACGTTTTGGGTATTGAATTAAAATTCGACGCTGTGCCCTTTCCATCAAAACGATAAAGTATATGACGCAAACAGACATAATAAATAAAACAAGAATGAAGCCGGTTGAGAGCGCCCCTGTCCGCCCTAATTCAAGAACACTAGCTAATGCGGAGGGCAAGTTTGCAACAATACCGGCGAAAATAATCAACGAAATTCCGTTACCAACACCTCGCGCAGTAATCTGTTCACCCAACCACATTAAGAAGATTGTACCACCAACCAAAGTAATGACTACTGAGAACCGGAAAAACACACCAGGATCTGCTACAGCTGGTCCTGTACTTGAAGAAACACCTTCAAGACCGGCTGCTATACCAAAAGCCTGTACCGCGGCAATAACGACTGTTAAATAGCGAG
>CALJEW010000167.1 GCA_938074585.1 uncultured Rhodospirillales bacterium
CCGTGTTAATACGCAAATGGGTGATGCGTTAATCCGTTACCCCCATGTTTGGCACCGGGGCCGCGCTAACCCGTCCACTCGGCCTCGTCATATGCTTTCGGCATGGCACGAAGCCATCCCTGAGGAAAATAGAGCCATTAATAAGCTAATGATAGACCCAACTGCCCCTAATTTATTTACCGCCTACACAGCCCGCTTCAGAGAACTGGGAACATTAAATACGGCACCCGAATTCAGGCCCAATTATTTTTCGCCAAACTTAAGCGGTTTGCTCAAAGAAACCTTTTATCGTCATGCACCCCAAACCTATTTATCTATGATCCGGACTTTAAAGAAGTTCAAATTATAGCATTATTCACGGAACCTGGAAACAAATCACTATCTAATTCATCGCACGGATAATGCACATTCTTCCATATCAGGAGAACGGTGGTGACATGAGCCCGTTACGGAGCAAATAGTGCGCATCATCCCCGAACCAGTGCCACGCAATTACCCGGCCGGCGGGTTGTGCCCGAACCATTGCCCGGTGCGACATGGACGGTGCTAAAATAATAAGCGACGCAATCACCCGATTCCAAATCAAACGATAGTGTTTTATATTGATCTCGATCCGCCTCAATATTGGGCATTTTTTCAAACCCATCCTCGTCTTGATCGTAATCTTGACCAACAAACTATTTTGTTCGGAACCAACGACTCCATTTGTGCGACCCAGCAATAAACTCTTCGCCCCATTGCTTGGGCACTGGATCAAGCTGCATCCAAAGGCTGACGATGTCATCCCCATCAAAGCAATAATACGGTTGATCATGACGCCATGGGGTTGGCTCCAACGTAACCGGCTCTTTAACAACAAATTGCTCATGTGGAAAATTGGCATGTTTGACACCCATTAAATGACGGGAATAGGTGCTAATTGGTGAGTAACGAACGAAGTCTTCGTACGCATCAATCCGTTGCCAATTGCAATAATCACCAAAAAGGTGTCCTGCCACTCTGTTTCCGGTATAGCTCCGCGTATACGGGCCGGGCGTAGCGATATTGTGTTTTAAACCAGCCTATAGTTTATCAACCCATTCAGGCGTAAAAACAGCTAGCAAGACAACCGCACCAAGGCGATTGAAATTTTCAATTATCTTCCGTTCTATTTCCAAAATGCGTCTGCCTTATCCTTCAATTGTTGCCCTTAAAAAATCGAGCGCGGCTTGAGCAAACTCCCACATATTTTCTTCCCGCTCAGCACTTCCCGTTTCCAGCGTCATCGCAGCGTTTGTTGGGCCAGCAACCGCGATGCAGACATGCCCCGCAACATCGCCATATCTATTTCCTCTGGGCCCCGTGGCACCCGTTTCACATATGCCCCAAGTACTGCTTAATCTTTCGCGGGCTTTTTTAGCTAATATTAATGCGAACTCTTCATTAGCACCGCGCATCGTGGAGATTTCTTCAGACACTCCTAACAATTTACGGCGGGCATCTTGCGTATAAATAACACTACCACCAGCGAAATAAGCGGACGCCCCCGGAACGCTAAGCAGTGCAGCTGAGACAAGACCACCGGCTGAGGATTCCGCCACACTAACCGTTTCTTTACGGGCCTTTAGCAATGCCCCTAGTGCGTCTGCGCGTTCAAATAAAATGTTCACATCATCGCCTTTTCGTTCAAATTTTTCATCTAACTATTCACACATCACATTGCGATGCATCAACGCCTCTGGTCAAGTCTGCCATGCTCAATAAGGCGGTTTACTCTGGCACGACTGTCACCCATAATTTAGGTATACATTGATCACTTATGACAAAGGCTGAGCCGTGGCTTCAAAACAATTCGACTACATAGTTATTGGCTCAGGAACAGCAGGGTCCGTGGTTGCTGCACGCTTGTCAGAAACTGGCAAGCACAGCGTTTGTGTGTTGGAAGCTGGTCCACCAGATCGAAATCCGTTTATCCATATCCCTGCAGGCGTCATGTACACCCTGCAAAACCCCAAAATCAATTGGCTGTATACTGCGAGTGGCAGCGAAGGCACCGCAGGGCGTGAAATCACACAGCCACGCGGCAAAACACTGGGTGGGTCTGGGTCGATCAATGGTCATATTTATAGCCGTGGCCATCGTATGGATTTCGACAGTTGGGCCCAAAAAGGAAATCACGGCTGGGGTTATGCCGATGTGCTACCCTATTTCAAACGCAGCGAAAATAAAATTGGCGCTGGTGATCCTGAATTTCATGGGCGCGGCGGGCCATTCACGGTAACCGACATTGATGAAAAGCACCCGCTGTGTGATGCGTTTATTGAGGGGGCCCAATCCATTGGCATCCCACACAATCCAGATTACAACGGGAAAACTCAAGAAGGCATCGCTTACGCACAACGTAGCGTCCATAAGGGCCGACGCGTTAGCCCGGCCCGCGCATTTTTGCACCCCGCCATGGCGCGCCCTAATGTGGAGGTGATGACCAACACACACACTCAAAAAATTATCATCGAAAACAAACGCGCGACGGGAGTTCAAATCAGACGGGGTGGTCCCTCTGGCAACCTTGAGCTTATCACCGCCAACAAAGAAGTGATTTTATGCGCTGGGGCGATTGCATCGCCACAATTGCTGCAGCTTTCAGGCATTGGTGCGCCTGCTCACTTGCAGGATATCGGTGTTTCAGTAGCTCACGAGCTCCCCGGTGTTGGTGAGAACTTTAGAGATCATTACTCGGTTCGTCTCATGGCCCGCATTCAAAAGATGCAAACCTTTAATGAACGCGTTCGCGGCGTCAACTTGGTTAAAGAGGTAGCCAAATACGCCCTGTACAGGAAGGGCGCGTTAGCCTTGACACCGACCCTGATTTATTGTTTCTGGAAGTCAGATCAAAGTTTGGAGTACAGTGATATCCAGCTAACTTTCACCCCCGCCAGTTACCCGCAAGGCCTTCGTACGGGGCTCGATCGGTTCCCGGGTGCAACCGTCGCCTGTTGGCAACAGCGCCCTGAAAGTGTAGGTTATATTCGGGCTAAATCGAATAACCCGTTTGAGTACCCAGAAATTCAAGCCAACTTTTTAGCTGAAGAAAAAGACCGCCAAATTTTGCTAAGCGCCATGCGGTTGAGCCGCCAGATTATGAATAGCAAACCATTCTCTCCTTATGTCGTAGAAGAAACATGGCCCGGCATTTCCCAACAATCCGGCGAGGAACTATTGCAACACGCCCGCGAAACCGGTAACACAGCTTACCACCCCATGGGCACTTGCCGCATGGGGCCAGCTGGACAAACCAACACCGTTGTTGATGATCAGTTAAGGGTCCATGGGATTGACGGCTTGCGGGTTGCTGATGCGTCGATCATGCCTATGATGCCAACGGCAAACTTAAACGCCGGAACGCTAATGATTGGTGAAAAAGCGTCAGATATGATTTTGGGAAGAACGCCTTTAGAAGCCAGCCAACTTTAGCCCTTAAGCATTACAGCGCCCATCGCCATGGACGTTGCCGCTTGCACCGGGTCTATAACAGGGATGCCAAGGAATTCAGCCAAGGGGATGCGATGAGCGGCCATCCCGGCACAGCCTAAAATAATGGTTTCGGCGCCATCGAGATCACGTAATTCTATTCCCACTTCACACAGTTGGGCAAAAGTCTCTGTGCCCGTTGCGCTATCATGCACCGATAAGTTAGCCGCGCGTTCACTGGCCAACCGGTCCATAACACCCATTTGTCGCAGGTAGCGCAAATGCCGTTTGATTGACGCATCGGCAAGAGCAATGACGCCAAACCGGTCGCCCTGAGCCAACGCGGTCAAAACGCCACATTCCTGAATACCAAACACCGGCTTAGGCGTCGCTTCACGGCACACCTGAAGGCCAGGGTCGGAATAACACGCAATGACATAGGCATCCGCATCATCGCGCTCTGTGACTAACTTACGGAGCGGTAAGGTGACAGCTTCGATGTCAGCTTGGCTTTCAACACCAAACGGGCCTCCCGCCAAGGTTAGGCACTCAATATTAGGCCCGCCTGATATTTTGAAAACCTGTAGCGCATCTGCCATACCATCAGTGACGGCTTGGTTCGAGTTGGGGTTGATAACAAGGATCGTCATTGTGCGGCTTCCTTATAATAAATCTGCGCCGAAGTTGTGCTTTGGGCTTAAGGGGGAATTGTCAGTGGGGATTGATGTGTCTGGGTCAATAGGTTGGCGTTCTAAAAACTCTCCTGATCCCCGTTCGACTTGTAATTTCTCGTCCATAACCACAACTCGGCCCTGGCTTATTACAGTCCGCGGCCATCCGGTTACTTCCATGCCTTCATAGGGCGTGTAATCCATATTATCGTGCAACATGGTTTCACTAATGGTGCGTTTCCAGGTTGGGTCCCAAATGGCTAGGTCGGCATCGCTGCCAACAGCAATTGTGCCTTTGCGCGGGTGCAGGCCATAAATTTTGGCGGCATTGGTTGAGGTTAAGGCTACAAACTCGTTAATCGACAAACGCCCCTTCCCGACCCCTTCTGAAAACAACAACGGCATCCGGGTTTCAATCCCCGGAATACCATTTGCAATTTTTTTGAACGTAGGGTTTGGCCCTGCGTTAAACTTACCCGTTTCATCATACCGATACGGCGCATGGTCAGACGAGATCACTTGAAAAGTACCGTTTGTTAGCCCAAGCCAAATCGCTTCTTGCCCAGCTTGATCGCGGGGCGGCGGTGAACAACAGAACTTAGCCCCCTCCATGCCGTTGCGGTCCAAATCTTCGGCTGTTAAGAACAAATACTGCGGGCACGTTTCCCCATAAATTGGCAAACCTTGGTTCCGAGCGTTCAAAATCGCTTGAGCCGCTTCGGGGGCGGATACGTGAACGATTAATAACTTCGCATCGACCAAGCGGGCCAAATCAATAGCCCGGCGCGATGCTTCACTTTCAGCAATTGAGTTGTGACTAACCGCATGGAATTTAGGAGCAACGTACCCACCATTTAATAAGCGTTCCGACAACCAATTGATGACATCATTATTTTCAGCATGGACCATCGTCATGGCCCCATATTTGCGGGCAACTGACAACACATCCAACATTTGACGATCATCGATTTTTAGCATCTCGTATGTCATATAAACTTTGAACGACGAATAACCTTCCATGATCAATGCTGGCAATTCTTGACCTAAAACGTTTTCAGTCGGGTCGGATACAATCAAATGGAAAGCGTAATCGATCACTGATTTTGGCCCGGCCCGATCATGGGCGAGTTTGACAACATCGCGTAAGTTTTGCCCTTTATGTTGAGCGGCAAAAGGAATGATCGTGGTGTTTCCTCCAAAAGCGGCTGAGACGCTGCCTGAATAATAATCATCCGCGGTCATTATCAGTGTCGATGACTCTTGTTCGATATGGCAATGCGCGTCAATCCCACCCGGAAGCACCATCATTCCAGTAGCATCAATCACTTGATCCGCAGATCCTATATCATGACCCAAGGCAACCACCCGGCCATCGCGAATAGCGATGTCAGATTGAAACGTGTCAGAAGCTGTTGCGACTGTGCCGCCTTTAACGATGGTATCAAAATCACTCATAGTTTTCTCCCTACCTGATACGATCAGGCGATTTCTTTTAATTTGATTTCAAGGCGGGCCAGCAGGCCACTGAGTTCATCGTGATCAAGCGCACTGAGTTTTGGACCCGGAGCACGAGTGGAGGCATTGGCGATGGCACCGCGGCGGCGCAAAACTTCTTTGCGTACAGCCAACCCAAAGCCCGGTTGTTGTTCGTAACGGATAACCGGCAAATAGGCATCGAACAGGTCTTGCGCCTGATCTGTTTTGCCTTCGCCATATAAGTTGACGACGGTAACCAACATTTCAGGATACGCAAAGCCGGTCATCGCCCCATCAGCACCTCTGGCCATTTCCTGAGGCAAATAGAGCCCACCATTTCCAGCCAAAATAGAAACTCGGCGTAACGTTTTGTCATCTTCAGCGGTTTTGCGAATACGCGATAGCTTAACAAGGCCAGGGCAATCTTCGTGTTTAAACATCACCAATTGATCGAAGTCCCGAACCATTTTATTGAAGCAGGAAACAGACGTAAATACATTGGTGGTTAAAGGATAATCTTGATAACAAACGGGGATATCGGGGCCTAAAGCTGCAAACACTTGATCAAAGTAATTATGAATGGCCTCATCTGTCCGAAGGCCGCTTATGGGCGCAATCATCACTCCACACGCACCCGCATCCATACTAGACTTTGCCAACCGTTCCATATTGCTTAAGCCCGGATCTGAAATACCCACAATAACCGGCACCCGCCCATCGACACGCCCGATCATATGGAGCATGACGCGTTCCGCTTCATCCGACGACATTTTGACCGCTTCACCCATCATCCCCAAAATAGTCATGCCGGTGACCTGTTTGGATATATAAAAATCCATCAAGCTGTCGGTGCTTTCCGTATCGAAGGCTCCTGTACCATCGAACGGTGTCGCCGATATAATATAGACACCTTTGGTTTGTTCCGTTAGGCGTGAAGTCACGTTTGGTATCCTTATGTGTTATTCATGAATTCTTATTTGTTCGTCAAGAACTCTTGGGCGGACGTTGTGAAAAGCGGCGCTCGAACACCGTTTCAGCAATTCTGTTTTTCATCATTTCTGTTGATCCGCCAGCGATTTGCCAGCCTCTGGATTTTCGGAAACAATATTCGATTAAAGATTCTTGGGAGTAGCCAGTCCCCCCCATCACTTGCATGGCTTCATTACATATGTCAAACCCCGCCTTGTTACAAAAAGCCTTTGCAATCGATGTATCCTCGGCAGATGGCAACCCTTTGTCCGCATTGATCGCAGCTCGGTACAATAACAAACGCCCGGCTTCAATTTGAACCTTCATGTCCGCAAACTTCCACTGAATTCCCTGAAATTCACAAAGTGGGCGCCCAAATTGTTTGCGAGTCAAAGCATGTTCACGGGCCAAATTATAAGCAAATTCACCAACCGCTAAGGATCGTGCTGTATTACCAATGCGCTCTGCATTAAACCCAGCAATTTGCTTTTTAAATCCGCCCGGTCCTAACAAAACATTTTCAGGTGGAATATAAACATCATCAAAATACAAAGCGCACCAGTCTTCACCGTTCATGTATTTAGACGGTTGGCCCAACGTAAACCCGGCCATGCTGCGGTCCATTAAGACAGACCCAATGCCATCAATGCCTTTTCCAAATCGCACGTAGACGAGAAACAAATCAGCGTCCGGTGAATTGCTGGTAAACACCTTCCCACCAGTCACCCGAAATCCATCGCCATCGGGGCGGGCTGATGTGGTTAAATCAGTAACAGCAGAACCTGCATCCGCTTCTGTCATACCCAAAGCAATAATCAGCTCGCCTTTTAACAGCTTCGCTAAGTAGCGTTCTTTTTGATCCGCTGTTGCGTATTCAGCAAAAGTCCGCAAAGGCCCAAAGCTTCCCGATTGGATAACATCGGCGCTGCGGGGGCAAACAAGTGCCACTTGTTCAATCGCGATAACCGCATCCATTAAACTTCCGCCCTGCCCGCCATCTTCTTCAGGCAGGGTAATTCCCATCAACCCTTGTTCAAAAAAAAACTTTGCAACATCAAGCGGGTATCCGGGGCTATGGGCGCGTTCTAAATTGTCTGCTGCCAAATGCCGTTCAGCAACACCGCGAACAGCACTTTGAAACATTTTTTGTTCTTCTGTCAGTTGGAAATTCATAATGTCCTCATGATTGTATTATACACATTCACTTAGGGCCGAAGCGTTGAAATGTCCAACCAGCCATATGTAAATGATATAAAAATATATCATGTGAATTTCAGATGTCTACGGCAGAAACACAGGATAAAAGAGTTAACTTGTTGGTGCC
>CALJEW010000168.1 GCA_938074585.1 uncultured Rhodospirillales bacterium
GTGGGCCAGCCCCAATGGTCACATCGAGGCTACTAAGGCGTTCGCGTAGCTTTTCCGTAGGTCCAACCAACTCTAAACCCTGTTGGCCCAATCGGTCTGCCACCATAGCAGCCCCGCCGCCCGTGGTCGTTACCACACAAACCCGGTTACCCGGCCTTGGCTTTCGGCCCATGACGAGGGGTGGCATCTCGAATAAAGTTTCGAGCATATCCACACCAATAATCCCATGGCGCTTGAAATATGCATCCGTTGTAAGACCCGGGCTTGCTAATGCGCCGGAATGAGAAACCGCTAATTTCCGTCCAGCTTCTGACTTCCCTAATTTATAAGCAATGATTGGTTTTTGTTTTTGATGAGCACGCTTTGCTGCTTCAGCAACAGCATCAGCATTTCGAATGCCTTCTAAAAACAAAAGAATAGCTTCGGTCTGGTCGTCATCGATCATTAAATCAAGGACTTCACCAACGCTCAGATCACATTCATTACCAACAGACACCAGCTTAGAAAATCCAATACCGCGTGCAGCACCGCGTGAAATGAGTGTCCCCAACACGGTCCCACTTTGCGAGATCACACCAACCCGCCCGCTGATCAATTCGGGCATTTCAAGAACCGCATTAACCGACAGAGCCATTCCGTTTTGCGCATTAATCACGCCCATGCTGTTGGGACCAACTAAACGAATGCCATGTTTTTTTGCAATGCGAACAATCTCTAATTGGCGGGCTTGACCTGCAACACCTGTTTCAGCAAAGCCATCCGAATAAATCGTCGCCACTGACGCACCCTTAGCTGCACATTCAATTAAAAGCTCACCAACCGTTTCAGATGGGGTCATCAAAAAAGCATGATCTATAGGCCCTTCAATTTCTGACACAGATTTATATGCAGGCAAACCTTGAATTGTATTATGGAACGGGTTTACTGGATAAATTTTACCTGTAAATCCATGCTCGTTTAAGTAACGCTGAGGCCGCCCAGAATTCTTTTTTCCATCGCTTGATGCGCCGATTAATGCAATCGCTTTAGGATTAAAAAGTGCGGTAGCTAGATCAGACATTTTATGGCCTTTTTAAAAATTTTGTTTATACGGCATATGTTTAAAAAACAAATGCAGCAAGCATCCATCCCCATAAATATTGGCTATGAAAGCTATAAAATTTATGAATATTAGGTAGATTAAACTTTTGCAGCGATAGACATATCAGAACTTATAGAAGCAGAAGAAGGAGCACGTAAAGGGGAACTCGCACTTATTGAACAAACACAAATACTCCACACCTCTTTCGATGCGATCGTTCAAGGTATCAGTGTCTGGGATGAATATTTGAATTTAGCCGCATGGAATAACTTATATGAACATTTCATGTTCTTCCCTGATGGGGTTTTGTATAGTGAAATTGCATTTAAAAACGTTACAGCCAAAGCGGCAAAACAAGGCATACTTGCAGACGATCTCCCCGATCAAAAAGAAGCAAAATCAATTATAAAGTTCAATCAAAAGATGGGCTAATCGTAAACTGAGAAATGAAATGAAATTAACCAACGGTCGTTTAATTACAATCCATCATATTAACATGCCAATTGAGGTGGTGTCTCAAAGTTTACGGATATAACCAAAGGTCTACGCTAGCAAGAACAATTACGGTATACTCAAAATAACGAAGCCATATTACAGCTATCTGACGGTGATCCTGATGATTTCAACAATCTACTCGCTATTATTATCGGTAGCCTTAATTCATTGGATGATCGGGTAGCGGATGAGTGCCCAAAAAAGCTCCTCGCCGCCGCGTTGCGTGCATCTAGGCGCGGAGTGGAGCTGAAATCATCCAACTCCTTTTAGCTTTTGGTCGCAGACAAGCGCTTATATCTAAAATGTCGAATGCAAATGGTTTAGTTGAAAATATTGTCGAGTTCTTAACTCGAACTTCAGGGGCGACAATTGAAGTTAAATCGTCATTAGGCAATTGCTTATGGGGAACGGAAGATGATCATGGGCAACTTGAAAATACCTTCTTAAATATGACCATCAATTCACGCGATGTTAAGCTAAATAGCGGCTCTTTTACGATCGAGACTGCATACCTTATTTTGGGCAAAGGTTACGTGATACAAAATCAGGATGTAGAGCCTATGTCATGATTGCCGCATCTGACACAGGTACAGGAGTGCCCCTAGCAGTCGTTGAACGTGCAATTGAACTCTTTTTCACAACCAAAAAAGTCTGCGCTGGGAGCGGCTTTGATCTTAGTATGATCCACAGATTTGTAAACAACTCGGTCGGACATATGAAAAATTTATTCACATATGAAAATGCAGCCAACAGACTTTCAGATAAAAACCTTTCAACTAGACGCTATAAATATTCATCCAAAAGCCATTTGGAATAAATACTCTATCTAAAAAATTTTATCTAACGATACTAAACGCGCTTCATTTTTTATACAAACTGCATTTTTATGCACTGGCATGACCAAACGGTCAATCATGTCTTGGCTCGCCCGTAAGGACGATATAAGAAAACGTTACTTAATTTATTCTTTTACACTACTTTTGGAGGCAAGCCGAATGGCTTCATACGAACATTTAATCGTCGAGACACAAGAGCGCGTTGGTATTATTACATTGGACCGTCCAGATGCCATGAATGCTCTATGCCACCAATTGATGACAGAAATCTATAGTGTATTGGATGGCTTCGAGAGGAATGACGATATTGGCTGCGTTATCCTAACAGGTTCAGAAAAGGCTTTTGCTGCAGGGGCTGACATTAAAGAGATGCAGGCTAAATCATATATGAACGCATACATTCATGATTTTATTTCCGGAACATGGGAACGAGCAGCAAACTTTCGCAAACCAATTATTGCTGCCGTTGCTGGTTATGCACTGGGTGGTGGGTGCGAAGTTGCTATGATGTGCGACTTCATTATTGCTGCAGATAACGCCAAATTTGGCCAACCTGAAATTACCTTAGGAATTCTACCCGGTGCAGGCGGTACACAGCGGCTTACAAAATTGGTTGGAAAGTCAAAAGCAATGGATATGTGTTTAACTGGGCGAATGATGGATGCGCAAGAGGCTGAACGTTCCGGCCTCGTTTCACGCGTAGTCCCGCTTAATCAATTGCAGGCAGAAGCTCTTAAGACCGCTACAAAAATTGCAAGCATGTCCTTACCTGCGACACTAATGACAAAAGAAGCCGTCAACCAATCTCAAGAAACATCCTTAACTCAAGGCGTATTATTTGAACGCCGTGCCTTCCAATCTGCATTTGCCATGAAAGATCAAAAAGAAGGCATGAACGCCTTTATCGAAAAACGGAAACCAGTATGGAAACATCGTTAAATTATATTAGATAAGAAATTACATTTCCATTTTAAAAATATCTGCAGCCTATTTAAGGTTCATGTAACCTGACCTCTAAAAATTATCTGTAGTTTGCGCCAAGAGGCATGCCCCCTGTGGTGCGATAGAAGCCGCCGTTGAAGGTCTATGCGCCGAAGACAATTCTAAAGATCTTGAACTCATGGAATAAATAATAGTTAACGTCATTGATAAGATGGTTGCCGACATCATTTCCATTAATTTGGATGTCTATGGACAAAAGGTTATGTTAAGCGGAGCCGTTGAACAACCTGAACTAAAAGTTCAAGCTGAAGAGCTGGCGCGTGCCGTAAAAGTCATCAAAACCATTTATAATGAAATTCTAATCATCAAACTGGCAAATCAAAAGGAAGTTGCTACTGAAATCTTTGTTGACGATACCGTTATTGAAAGCGAAATAAGTACTCTATTGCTCGATGGTATAGGTGTAAATGCAACAAACCTTCGATGGCGCTCCTTGGATGGACATATATTTCTTTTCGGTCGTACTCTTTAAAACTTAGAGCACAAAAAATCTGTGAGCATTGTTAAAGACATTAAGAATGTTTTATCCGCTAAAAGTCGAATTTTTATCCGCCCCAAAAGCTAAACGCTCTAGCTTCGCCTGGTTGGCCCTTTTCATCGGTTGAACAAAACTGATATTGCAAAGCCACTGGCACGCCTTTTAAAGACAATAGAATAAGTAAGGTCTTGCCTGGGGCAATAGAACTAAGTCCGCTCATAGGGATGCCTCATACGTAAGTTCTAAAAAAAGTGGGG
>CALJEW010000169.1 GCA_938074585.1 uncultured Rhodospirillales bacterium
CGTCAAAGATGAAAGCATCGAGTATATCGATTTACGTTTTACCGACCCACGTGGCAAATGGCATCATTTAACAATGTGTTCTGATTTTGTTGACGAGGATGCATTTGTTGACGGCATCATGTTCGACGGATCTTCAATTGGTGGATGGAAAGCGATCAACGAGTCAGACATGACTTTGATCCCTGATCCCTCCACAGCCGTTATGGACCCTTTTGCTGCACAGCCAATGGTTATTGTGTTCTGCGATATTATTGAGCCAACAACCGGCCAAGGCTATGGTCGTGACCCACGCTCAACAGCCAAGAAAACCGAAGCTTATTTGAAATCAACAGGTATCGGCGACACTGCATACTTTGGCCCAGAGCCAGAATTCTTCGTATTTGACGATGTTCGTTTCAATGTTGAGCCTCATTCTTGCTTTTATGAATTTAATTCTGAAGAAGGTCCCTATGCCAGCGGCGACGCAATAGAAGGCGGCAACCTAGGTCACCGTCCAGGCATAAAGGGCGGCTACTTCCCCGTACCTCCCGTCGATGCATCCCATGATTTGCGTGCTGAAATGGTAACGATCATGAAGGAAATGGGCCTACACATGGACAAGCACCACCATGAAGTTGCACCAAGCCAACACGAACTGGGTCTAACATTCTCGACATTGGTACAGTCTGCTGACAACGTCCAAATTTATAAGTACGTAACTCAAATGGTTGCCCACACTTATGGCAAAACAGCAACCTTCATGCCAAAACCTGTCGCTGGCGACAACGGCTCAGGCATGCACGTTCACCAGTCAATCTGGAAAGAAAGCAAGCCGCAGTTCGCGGGTTCTGGATACGCAGATTTGTCCGAACAAGCGCTTCATTACATTGGTGGTATCATCAAGCACGCAAAAGCCATCAACGCATTCACAAACCCAACAACAAATAGCTACAAGCGTTTGGTACCAGGCTACGAAGCTCCGGTTCTTTTGGCATATTCTGCACGTAACCGCTCCGCAAGTTGCCGCATTCCGTTCGCCAATAGCCCGAACGGCAAGCGCGTTGAAGTTCGTTTCCCAGATGCTCAAGCTAACCCATACTTGGCCTTCTCTGCCATGATGATGGCTGGACTTGACGGCATTCAGAACAAAATTAATCCGGGTGATGCCATGGACAAAGACTTGTACGACTTGCCTAAAGAAGAGCTGGCTGAAGTGCCTACAGTCTGTGGTTCGCTTCGCGAAGCCGTTGGTGCAATGAACGAAGATCGGGACTTCTTAAAGAAGGGCGACGTGTTCTCTGATGATCAGTTGGATGCATACGCTGAACTGAAAATGGAAGAAGTAACAGCCCTTGAACTGGCACCTCACCCGATTGAGTACAAAATGTACTACTCCTCTTAAACACTGCTATTTCATTGAATTAAGATTAGGGGCTGCCCACTAGTAGCCTCTTTTTTTAACTTCGAACGGAATGGAGTCATATCGTAAAAGTAGAGAGTTACCTCTTCACTTAGCTTGCCATACTTTCATACTTCATTCGGCTGATGTAGCTCAGATATGAATGATGAATGACCTCTGGTGGTGGTTGACGTAATACAATATCCCTTTTCATTGCTTTTATGGGTAAATCCCGTTTAAACCTGTGACTGACGGCCCAGCCGACAACACGGCGTGAATACAAATCGATAATCACAGCAAGATACAGCCAACCCTCTGTCGTCCAGAGATGACTGATATAACCAACCCATTTCTGTTTTGGTCCCGTCGCCAAGAAATCTCCACACAGAAGGTTTGGCGCAATGTTTTGATTATAATTACTGTTTCTCGTGCGTTTGAACTTATGAGTTCTAATGACATAAATATCGTTATCCAGCATCAATCGCCCAACCCGGAGTTCACCAATAGTAATCCCTTGATCCTTAAGTTCATCTACTATGCGCTTGCGACCACTCTCAACGAATGAAGCCATCCGTTTACTGTGCAAAGCATAAGCAAAGTAATTACGTTCATGCGAGGCGCAAATATGGGTCAAAAAAGCCGTATCTTAACGTTGTCGCTGACTGGGAAGACAGGACACCCAAGCATAGTAACAGTTTTGACTTAACCCCAAGACTTTACACATACTGCAGATTGGAAAATTGGCCTTCTCCTTTTTAATGAAACAAAATCTCTTTGGCTTTGGCTCACCACGAAACCTCTCGACGATGTAAACACCCTCTACCAGTCAATGGGACATCGCTTTTTTTAATATATCACGCTCCTCGCGAAGCATCCTGTTCTCTTTGCGAAGACGGGCAAGTTCAATGTCTTTGTCATCATGAGACCCGGACATCCGTTCATCATGTTTACGAGCCGCAATCCATTTACCCAATGTAGAAGGGCCAATGCCTATATCATCTGAAATTTACTTTAGTGAGAGCCCGCCTGCTAAAGCTTTGTGAACAGCTTCGTTTCTAAATTCTTCTGTTCTTCTGATACCCATTCGTTCCTTCTATAAATTACACCTTAACAGAAGGTAATCCCCATTTTACCGATACCAGTATACTTTATGAGCAACGACAAATTCAGGGTTTGGGAATTTAAAAATGAGCTCCACAAAGATGCTGATATTCGTGTGACTTTTGGTTTAAATAATAGCGCAAGCGGAGCTGGGTCCGCCGACCCTTCCGCTGTTGATTTTTCATGGCATCAAAAAGTTTCGAAGATGCTATCCAATCTTTACTGGATGGGCATGCACCTGCTATCGATGAGTCAGAAGGTCGGTGTTCCGTCGCCTTTATCAACGCCATTTAACGCTCAATAAAATTGGGCGGCGAAAAGTAGGACGTAACCTAATATGAAAATAAACAACATCCCCTTTAGCATCACGGATTGGGATACTATTGAGCGAACCGAACACAAGGGTGAGGCGGGTATGGCCTACTGGAAAACCCAAAATTTTGGTAATATACGTGTACGGATGGTCGAATATACAGCTGGCTATTTGGCCGATCACTGGTGCGTTAAGGGTCATATTTTGTTGTGTCTTCAGGGTGAATTAGATACCGAGTTAGAAGACGGTCGCACATTCACTCTAAAACCCGGCACAAATTATCAAGTGGCAGATAATTCCGAGCCGCACCGGTCATCGACCAAAACTGGCGCAAAACTTTTTATTGTCGACTAAAATAGGGCTAGAACGCATGTATTTAACAGGATTTGCAGACGAAGCCGCACAAGATTTAGCGGGTCAAATTAAAGCCACCAAAGCACTTGGCTGGAACGCCATTGAGTCGCGTTCAATCGATGGTCAAAACATTCATGATATTTCGGATGCCGCGTTTGATGCTGTGTGCGAACAATTGGAAAATTCTGGTGTGTCAATAAATTGCTTTGGCTCTACCATAGCAAATTGGGGTAAAAATATCGAAGACCCGTTCGACATCACGTTGGTTGAGATTGAACGAGCAATTCCGCGGATGCGGCGTTTGGGTACCAAATTGGTGCGAATCATGAGTTATGCCCGGTGTAAGGGCGATGATCAGCACGCAGAAGAACGGTTCCGACGTTTGCGCGAAATTGTCCGGTTGTTTAATGATGCTGAAATAACTCCGGTCCATGAAAATTGCATGAACTTTGGCGGTATGAGCTGGCAACACAGTCTGCAAATGGTTGAAGCGGTGCCCAATTTAAAGTTGGTGTTTGATACTGGAAATCCAGTCATAACCAAAGATTGGTCGAACGGCGGGACTGAGCATCAAGACTCGTTTGAGTTTTACAAACACATTCGCCCGCACATCGCATACGTTCATATTAAAGACGTCGTTATGGACGGTGATAAGGAAGAATATAAATATCCTAATGAAGGCCATGGTCGAGTTTTGGACGTGTTAAAAAACTTGAAAGAAACCGGGTATGACGGGGGTATTTCAATCGAGCCGCATATGGCTGCTGTCTTCCATAACCCAGATGCCTTTCGCACCAATGCGCAGGAAAGCTATGACATTTATATAAATTATGGGCGTCGCTTAATCGCGATGCTGAACGATTTGAGTTATGAATCAAGCGCATTTAAATAGGAACATTAACATGAATTTTTTTTTAACCGGGGCATCTGGATATATCGGCGGTTCTATAGCCGCAGAATTGATCAAAAAAGGCCATAACGTCACTGGATTGGTCAGGTCCAAAGAAAAGGCCGAACAAGTTCGCACTTTAGGGATCACGCCTGTGATGGGCAATTTGGATGATTTGGATGTATTGACCAAAACTGCCCAAGAGGCAGATGCTGTTGTTAACGCAGCAAACGCCGAAGACAGAGCATCAGCTGAAACTTTGGTCGCTGCCCTTGCAGGGTCAAGGAAAACACTGATCCAAACCAGCGGCTCAAGCATTGTTGCTGATTTATCAGAAGGCAAAGGTGGCGGCACAGTTTATGATGAAGACAGCCAATTTACCCCCCTGCCAGGTCGGGCATCACGAGTTGCGGTCAATCAATTGGTTATAGATGGTAAAGGCCATAACGTGCGCACTATTGTGATTGCGCCCACACTAATTTATGGTCGCGGATCAGGCGTTAACCCCAACAGTATTCAAGTGCCGTGGTTAGTTGATTTAGCAAAAAAGAATAAATGCGCACGCCATATTGGCCCCGGCGAAAATATTTGGTCCAACGTTCATATTGATGATTTAGTTGATTTGTATGTACTGGCTTTGGAAAAAGCCCCCGCAGGTTCGTTTTACTATGCAGAAAATGGATCGAACACCATACGCGAAGTCTGTCAGGTGATTAATGAGGTTGAAGGATTCTCTGGCCCACCACAAACCATGACGATCGACGAAGCATCGGAAATTTGGGGTGCTGGGGCAGCCAATTACACCATGGGTTCTAACAGCCAGGTCAAATCCAAACGGGCCCGTGCAGAGCTAGGTTGGGCACCAAACAGCCCATCACTTCTTGACGATCTACGTAGCTAAATATTAAAAGCTGTAAATCAAAATTAAACCATCTTATTTGCACAAACTGAAAAAGTAAGTCCTATTGCTATGCTTAACATTCCTTTATTGACACCAAGTCAAATCGAAAGTTACCAGCACGATGGGTTTCTTTTGATCAAACGTGCCTTTTCTCCTGAAAACGTGAAAGATTTTACGTCTTGGACCGATGAGGTTTTGGCGATGCCTGAGCAAACCGGAAAGCATTGGGTTTACCATGAGAAAAGCTTGAAGGCGGACGAGGCTAATTTGGTAAGCCGGATCGAAAGCATCAACCCGTTTCACAATGGCTTTGACGAAATGACCAAAGCTTTGCGTCAACCCGTTTACCAGTTGTTGGTTGAAGAGGCGGTGTTATTTAAAGAGAAGATCAACTTCAAAATGCCCGGCGGTAATGGATTTAAACCTCACCAAGATAGCCAAGCCGGCTGGAACACATATGTTGATTTTTTTATCAGCGTTCTGGTCAGTATTGATGAAGCAACCACTCAAAATGGGTGTTACCAAATATGTGGTGAGCATCACAAACCCGGGCTTTTCAAGTCGTGGGAGCCGCTATCAGAAGATGATAGGGCCGACATAGAATTTGTTGATGTGACAACAGAGCCCGGCGATATTGTACTTTTTGATTGCTTCACACCGCATCAATCAAAGCCCATTATGAGTGAAAAAATCCGTCGCATCTATTATGTGACCTATAACCGATTATCCGCTGGTGATCATCAGACACAGTATCATGCCGACAAATACAAAAATTACCCCCCCCCGACATCGATCGACTTGATGGCAAAGAATATCTATTCCGTGTCTGACATTCACATAATTCCAACACTGAGGAACTGATTTGGAACCTTTAGTACTCATACTAGTTTTAACGGCTGCAGTTTTGCATGCGGCTTGGAATGCCATGGTCAAAAGCGGTGGAGATCCGTGGATGCGAATGGGCATTGTTATCTGCTCTACCGGGTTTATGGGCCTAATTCTTATTCCATTTGTGAATATTCCCGCACCTGAATCTTGGCCGTATTTGGCGGCTTCTATTGCCATTCACCAAGCCTATTTTACCTGCATTTGCTTAGGCTATTGGTTCGGGGATTTGTCACAAGTCTACCCGATCCAGCGCGGCGTCGCCCCGATGCTTGTTGCAATTGGTGGTTATTGGTTTGTCGGTGAAACTCTAAATACCCAAGGGATGATTTCAGTATCGCTAATATCAATAGCGATTTTAAGCTTGGCATTCGGGCGAAACTTTCGCTTCACCGGCGGGTTCGCCGTCCCTATTTCGTTGTTCACCGGGGTTTTGATTGCGGGTTATACGATTGTTGACGGTATTGGTGGGCGCTTGGCGGGTGAGGATGTATTTGGGTACATCGCTTGGTTATTCGCGCTCGAAGCGATTCCTTTTGCCTTGCTGGTCGTATGGATGGTCATACGCAACCCACAGGCGGCAAATCGAAAGCACATAATGACCGGCATTGGCGGTGGCGTGATGGCATTTTTTGCTTATGGGTTGGTCATTTGGGCCATGAGCCTGAGCCATTTAACCTACGTGTCGGCGCTAAGGGAAACCAGTGTCATACTGGCAGCGTGGATCGGCAGCCGTTTGCTGGGCGAACCGTTTGGAAAGCACCGCATGTTTGCGGCATCCCTTGTAGCAATTGGTGTGTTTATGCTGCAAATCAGCATCGCTGTATAAACGTTATTCTTCCCAAAGCCACGTTCACGAATGCAACCATTCGCTTCGGTTTTGCTCTAAGCGTCTAATTGAGGCAAAATCTTTTTTGTAGCTGACTCTAAATCGGCATCATAATCCAATTCGACCCAAGGCGTTCCGGTTATGTCTTCATAGCGGAATGTCCCGGGAGTAGAACTTTTGAGAACCTCGCAAAAAGCCTCTTCATATGCGCCACCATCTTCACCACGCGCAATAAAACCCAAAACGCTGTCTGCGATTTGTGGGGCAATTTCAGTTGACATTTTAAAAAAACCGGGCCATTCGCCAACCACGTCATAATCGCTACCTAAGGATTTACCAAAATCAACAATTTCACCATCATTGATGCAAACTTTTACAAAATCATCCGTAGATTGAAAATTTTGGTCGATGACGAAGCATGTTTTGTGATCAGAGCTGACCAATTGTTGAAGCAGTTTGGGGTGATACAAAACATCTGCATCCATAAATAAAACATCATCCCCCGAACGTAAAACCTCTTCCCCCCGGGCCAAGGAATATTTTGGGCCTTCCCGGTAGCGTGGGTTATAGAAAGATCGAACAAACCCATCCGGAGCGACACGCTTAACTTCACTAAGTAAATCATCTTTCCTGTGACCAACGATCAAGATCAGCTCGTCAATGCCGCACGCCTGCAAAATGATGATATGGCGTTCAATCAGCGTTTGTCCGCCAAATTGAAGTAATGCCTTTGGTAACTCTTGGTTATTGTCTCCGTATAAACGGCGCCCGATTCCCGCTGCCAACATCAAGGCCTTCATAATATTTTCCTATAACTAAGCATATTTAAGCGTGCAAAAATTTAACCATGACAAAAGGTTGGGGCAAGAGTATTTGGTTAAATTGGCTAAAAATAGCCTTCCGCTTGAAACCATTTAACCGCATCATCTAAAGCATCGCCCGCCGGGCGTGCTTGATACCCCAATTCGCGAATGGCTTTTGCGGACGAGAAGAACATTTTCTTTTTCGCCATTTTAACCCCGTCGACCAACACAAACGGATCACCGCCACCGGATATTCGGGTCCAAGCTTCAGCTATGTAAGCTATTGGTAATATGGCGTTGTGGGGAATTTTAAGTGTTGGCGGTTTGCGGTTCATCAAATCAGCGATATGGGACAGAATTTCAGAAAGCTCCATATTGGAACCACCCAAAATATATCGTTCCCCAATTTGGCCCTTATCAAAAGCCAAAATATGCCCCGCAGCAACGTCATCCACATGGGCAATATTTAACCCGGTATCAACAAATGCTGGCATCCGCCCTGCCGCCGCTTCAACAATCATCCGCCCCGTAGGTGTTGGCTTGATATCGCGTGGGCCAATGGGGGTCGACGGGTTGACGATTACAACCGGTGCCCCTTCATCGTCGATCAGCTTTTGTACGGCTTCTTCTGCCTTAAATTTGGATTGTTTATAAACGCCAATCATATCCCTACAGCTAACAGGTGTTTGCTCATCCGCAACACCGCCTTTGATAATGCCCATCACCGCCACGCTTGAGGTATAAACCATACGCCAAACCCCAGCATCCGCTGCAGCGCGGATAATCGCTTGCGATCCATCGACATTGGCTTCAAACATTTGATCCGGATTACGGGTCCATAAGCGGTAATCGGCAGCCACATGATAAAGCCCCTGACACCCCGCGACAGCGGCTTTCAAGGTTTCAGGCTTTAGCAAATCGCCTTCGGCGATATCAACATCTAGTCCCGTTAAATTCCGGCGATCACTGCCCGGTCGGACCAACACACGAACGACTTCCCCCCGCGCTAATAGCAACCGAACAAGCGATGATCCAACAAAACCAGTGGCACCTGTAACAAGGATCATAATGTATTACTCATAAACAGTACTGACTTTCAGTAGATTTCAGCAAAGACATGCTGGAATTCATCTAAGAAATCCGATAAAAAGTGCCTAACAGGGCTTCACGTTTACCATTTTCATCCCTATTTACAATATGGATTGGCATGAAAACGAAGTAAACGTGTTGAATATCTGGGAATTTACATTGCGGAATACAGATTGTGAGAATTGAATGAACCGTCCCATTAAGGTCCTACTAGCAAGCCCCCGCGGTTTCTGTGCTGGCGTTGAACGCGCGATTGAAATTGTTGAGCGCGCTCTTGATAAATTTGGCCCCCCTGTTTATGTCCGCCACGAAATTGTTCACAACAAACATGTTGTCGACTCGCTGCGCGCCAAAGGTGCCATATTTGTTAAAGAGGTTGATGAAATTCCAGAGGGTGGGAATACGATTTTTAGTGCTCACGGCGTATCAGATGCCGTTGTTCAAGATGCAGTGGATCGAGACTTAGCCGTTGTTGATGCCACCTGCCCGTTGGTATCGAAAGTCCATAAAGAAGGTCAAAATCATGTGATGCGTGGCCGCCAAGTCATTTTAATTGGTCATGCCGGCCATCCAGAAGTTGAAGGCACACAAGGCCGCATTCAAGGTGGCGTGTTATTGGTAACCAACGCCAAAGACGTTGAAACGCTAGAGGTTGAAAATCCAGATCAACTGGCTTATGTGACCCAAACTACGTTGAGCGTTGATGACACACGCGAAGTAATAGAAGTTTTAAAATCTCGGTTCCCAAAAATTCAAGGCCCTGACGTTAAAGACATCTGCTACGCCACCCAAAACCGCCAACAAGCTGTGCGTGATTTGGCTGCTTCCGTTGATGTTCTTTTAGTTGTCGGCGCATCTAACAGTTCTAACTCCAATCGCTTGCGCGATTTAGGCTCTGAAATGGGTGTGCCAAGTTACTTGATCGCCGATGCATCAGAATTGGATCCCGAATGGATTGCAACAGCATCCACCGTCGGCGTGACAGCTGGAGCCTCAGCCCCTGAAGAATTAGTTCAAGGACTTGTCGAGCGCTTAAATCAATATGGTGAAGTGACTGTAGAGAAACTTAAAGGCGTCGAAGAAAACGTTGTCTTTAAATTACCTCGTGAAATCACACAACCTAACACCCCCTCAGCAGGAGCCTAATTCATGGCCGTCCCCATCATTCAACAAGCCCGCGTTGGTGCCTACGTTATGAAACAGCGTATAATGGGTGTTGAAAAATATCCTTTAGTACTTATGCTTGAGCCACTTTTTCGGTGCAACTTGGCTTGTCCCGGCTGTGGCAAGATCGATTATGAAAAAAGTGTTTTAAACAAACGCTTAAGCGCTGAACAATGCTTACAAGCCGTTGATGATTGCGGCGCGCCGATTGTCTCAATCCCCGGTGGTGAGCCTTTGATCCATAAAGAGATTAAAGAAATTGTTGATGGCATCGTTGCCCGTAAAAAATTTGTGTATCTGTGCACAAACGCTCTATTGCTTGAGAAGAATTTGGACAAATTCAAGCCAACGCCGTATCTAACTTTTTCTGTCCATTTGGATGGCATGAAAGAACATCACGATAAAGCGGTTAATCAACCGGGCACATTCGACATCGCCGTTGCTGCCATTAGGGAAGCCAAAAAACGCGGTTTCCGGGTTAACGTCAATTGCACCCTGTTCAATCAAATGACCGCCAATGAAGCTGCATCGTTCTTTGATTTCTGTATGAACGATCTGAACATTGAAGGCATCACCATATCACCGGGCTATGCCTATGAGCGTGCACCGGACCAAGAGCACTTCTTGTCACGCACCAAAACCAAACAGTTGTTCCGCGATATTTTTGAGATTCAAGGCAAAAAAAAATGGCGCTTTAGCCAGTCATCTTTATTTTTGGACTTCTTAGCTGGGAACCAATCTTACGAATGCACACCATGGGGCAACCCAACCCGCAATATCTTTGGTTGGCAAAAGCCGTGTTATTTGTTGTCAGAAGGCTACGCGGATAGCTTCAAAGAATTGATGGAAGACACTCTTTGGGATCAATACGGCACCGGTAAATATGAAAAATGCGCGGATTGCATGGTTCATTGTGGTTATGAAGCCAGCGCCGTAACCGATACCGTAAACAATCCTCTTAAAGCGCTTGGTGTCTTTTTGAACGGGATCGACACAAAAAGTCCAATGGCACCTGAAATTTCGCTCGAAAAACAGCGACCAGCTGAATTTTTATTTGACGGATTAGTAAAAACACTAACCCAACAACGCGAAGAAGATGAAGCAAAATCAAGCGGCACCAAAAAGCGGACCGAGGATGCCGGGCACGCGGCGTAAGGTCGCCAGCGCTAATTCCATATCTTTAGACAACGCCATTAAAGCTTGGATTTGATTGGGGTGACGTAAAAGCCCCCTCAAAACCCGGCCGATTTGGGGTTTCCCATTTTCTCCAATAACGCCCAACGCGGCAGACGGAATGGCGCGGGTGGCATCATCTGAAATCACCCGGATTGCCAAAAAAGGAATTTCGGCTTGCTGAGCTACTAAAGCCATGCGGTGGGTTTCCATATCCACACAGAGGGCTTTTGATTTGGCATATGTATCTGATTTCAACTGTGCCGAAGTAATAGCGATATCAGAACCATAAATCAGCCCCTTATGAACAGAATTGATTTCTTGACCAAGTAATTCAAAAACCCGCAAAAGCCAAACATCATCCGCCACGATAACATCATCTTGGGCATTTTTGACACCTGTAGATACCACAATATCACCAACTTGGACATCTGGGCATAAGGCCCCTGCAATGCCAAAGCTCAGCAATGCTTCGCAATTTTGATCAATAAATTGATGTGATATACTTTCTGCACGCTCAGGCATAGCAGCAGCGCATGCAATTAACATTTCAGGAGTTTGACTAGGCAAACATTCAACTTCGCGCGCTAGCCCCGTTAAAACGCCAAGCACCATTGGTTATATACCGCATTTTGGAAGCTTGTGATTATTCTTATTGCTTTTTAGATCTCGATAACGGGCCAAAGTCCATAACGGAAAAAACGAGCTATAACCGTGATAGCGCAAATAGAAAATCCGTGGAAAGCCAACCGCATTAAAGTATTCTTCTTTCCATTTTCCGCCTTCATGAGGCTCGCGCAACAAATAATCAACGCCACCCTTTACCGTGACACTATCAACTTCACCCGCCGCCATAAGCCCAAGAACAGCCCATGCGGTTTGCGACGGTGTCGAAGACTTCACTTCGTCACGACGATGTTGCCAATAACTGGCACAATCTTCGCCCCAACCGCCGTCGGTTTGTTGGCGGCCTTTTAACCAATCAACGGCTTTGCGCACATAAGGCTGCTGCATATCTTCGCCAATGGCATTTAAAGCGCACAAAACAGACCATGTACCATAGACATAGTTGTTGCCCCATCGGCCGAACCAAGAGCCATCACCTTCTTGTTCACGCTTCAAATAATTTAAGGATTTCACAACGGTTTTATTATCGACCGCGTAACCCAACTGAGCCAACATCCCCAAACAACGCGCACTGACATCTGCTGTTGGTGGGTCAAGCAATGCGCCATGATCAGCAAACGGGATATGCTGCAGAAGGCTATGGGTGTTATCAGCATCAAAAGCGCCCCAACCTCCATTTTTACTTTGCATACCTATAATCCATTCGGCGGCCCGATCAATGGCGTGTTTGTATTTTTCAGGATTTGCCCGATGAAGCGCCATGACCACAACAGCAGTGTCGTCAACATCTGGGTAGTAATCGTTCCAATATTGGAATGCCCAACCACCCGGGCGCAAATGACCTTTATTTGAGGCCCAATCGCCCTTCACATCTAAAATTTGACGATCGACAAGCCATTCAGCTGCCTTATCAAAAGCCGGGTCCCCATCAGAAACACCCGATTCTAACATCGCATGCATTGCTAAGCTAGTATCCCAAACCGGCGATAAACACGGCTGACAATAAGCAATACCTTTTTCATCATCAAAAACCAGTAATTTGTCAATGGCTGAGCGCGCGATGACATAATCAGGGTGATCTTTAGTATAGCCCATCGCATGAAATGCCATGACTGAATTTGCGATTGCGGGAAAAATTCCACCCAAACCATCCTCGCCGTTTAACCGTTCATGGACAAATTTAAGCGCCTTATCAACGCCCCGTTTTTCGAAGTAAGGTATAAATATTGGCTCAATCTTTTGCATAACTCGATCAAGCAAAAGAAACATATTACCGATCCAATGGCCCGTTGGGTTGACCATATAATAGTGTTCTTGCTCAGAGGGCGTGATAAAAAGTTCGCGGATATTAATTTTACGGGGGTTTGCAGCTGTAGGTTTTATGGCAGCAACAACAAGCAACGGAACCATAACCGTCCGCGACCAATACGATATTTTATCAATATGAAACGGGAACCACTTGGGAAGCAACATCGCTTCAGGGCGGATAACCGGTACAGCGCGCCATGGAACTTGACCGAATAAAGCCAAGGCAATTCGGGTGAATACATTGGACTTAGAGGCACCGCCATGTTCTAAAATTGTCTTTCTCGCCAATGCCATATGGGGTGCCTCTGGATCGTCTCCCACAAGCTTAAGAGCATAATAAGCCTTAACCGATGCGCTCATATTAAAATCCCCAGCATGGTACAAAGGCCAGCCGCCATGATCTTCTTGTATTGATCTTAAATAGATCGCAAGTTTTTGTTCGGTCTCGTCGTTAATGTCGCCAATGAAGTGGTTTAGAAAAATGTATTCGGCAGGAATGGTTGCATCAGCTTCGAGCTCAAACGCCCAATGTCCGTCTTCTGCCTGCTGCCTTTTAAGCCACTGCGATGCTTCTTCAATGACGCCATCAAGTAAGCGGTCGTTAGATGCGTTCATCTGTGTGGCGGGGCTTGCTTCTCTATCGAAATTATTCATCAGGTGCCTAGTTATTTTTAACTATCGTCATGATCAGACAAGTTTAGGGTCTAAATTCAAAATATAATGAATCGAATTGACGCTTTCTGTCAAAAAATTACTGCAAATACAAGACACTTACTTCATTAAAAGACAAAACTAGCAGCTGTATTCCCCGACCTGATCGTCCCCTCAATAGTTGCGGGAAGCCCTGTTGCGGTCCAGTCACCAGCAAGAGCTAGGTTTTTCCATTGCGTTTTTGCACCAGAGCGCTTTAAAAGCTGTTCTGGAGTTTGCGCAAAAGTTGCCCGTTTTTCTTTTACGATTCGGTGCTCCCCCATCAGACAATCACCTAAGTCCAGCGCAATACAGATATCTGACCACAAGCAATCCGCAATATCAGAATTTGATTGTGCAACCAAATCAGTAGCAGCACTTACAGTAATTGATACCATATCGCCACGGACAAATAACCAATGCGCAATGCTACCAACAAGTCCCATAAAGCTAACGTCTTTTGACTTTTTGGGAACTCGAAAATGACCGTTTACAATGGGCCTGAACGCATCAGGTGTTACAATTTCAGGCATCAAGGTATGGGCAACAGAAGGAGGCACAGCAAGAATAACGCTATCATCGGGTTCTATCGCTATCTGTTCATTGCCAAAGTCCAATGATGTTACATGGTCATTCTTATAATTAACCGCCCGCAAACGATGATTAAAATGGATCGATCCACCTAGATTGGACACATATGCGACTGCCGGATCAACAAAGCTCTCACTTAAACCATCCCGAACAATCATCGGAACACACGCAGCAGAACCGCGCCCAAACGTTTCACGTAATACAGGCCAAAGTAACTGTGCTGAAGCGTTTTCAGATTCCGTATTTAAAACTGATACTGCCAACGGATCCCAAAAATTATCGAATAACGGCCCATCACCACCTAAGCATTGACTGATAGTTTTATTAGGCCCAGCCCAAGCTAGCGATAGGCCTCGCAAATATTCATTAAGCGAGCTTCCTGGTACCCGCGTGTCAGCTGAAAACAAAGACCATGGAATAATCCCTTTATCGGGGGTAACGCTCCAGCGTTGACCCGTTGATATATCCAAAAATGGAAATTCAGCTTCATCGGAACGGACGAGAGTATCCTCAGAGCCAATGGTCTTTAAATAATCCAAAATTGCATGATTACCGCTTAACATTAGGTGATTGCCGTTATCAATCCGGCACCCTAAGGCCACGTCATAATAAGAACGGCAACGCCCACCACCTTGGCCTGCGGCATCATGAACAACAACGCTTGCACCCCGTTGGGTCAAACAAACCGCTGCTGATAAGCCTGCTAAACCAGCACCAATGATATGTACGGTTCCGGTCATTTTAGAAAAATCCGTATCGGATTGACGTCCATAACTTTTCAAACTTCGACAAACCAACGGGTATCGTCAGCTTTGTCCAGCCTCGACGTTTTAACTTTTGGAAAATTTGGCTGTAGACTTCCATCATCATAATCGCCGGGCGGACTTGATTGCGATCACATTGTATAATTAAAGCCCGAACCTCCTTATACCGGCGTTCCGCAATATGCGATATCAATTCACAAACGTTTTTTAGGGCTGGGTGAGCTAAAACTTTATCTAAGTCATCGGTATCAATATCGTGCGATAACAACAAATCTTGAGGAATATAAAGCCGGTTGCAGCCCACATCCTCGTGAACATCGCGCAAAATATTTGTCAGTTGCAGCGCTTGCCCCTGTGCGGAGGCCAACTTAATACCTAATTCTTCCGGGACCCCAAAAACCCGAACAGACAACCGGCCAACGGCGCTTGCAACCCGGTCGCAGTATAGCTCTAAATCCGTCATTGTTTTAATACGAACAGCAACTTCCACATCGGTTTCCATTCCATCAATAACGGCAATAAAATCGTCTTTTAAAAGACTATAAGTCTCAATAGGGCCAAGCAAAGCTTTGGTAATCAAATGGCGCGGCTGTTCTCCATAAAGGCGCTCAATCTCGCCCCGCCACAGGGCCAACCCCGTTCTTTTATCTTCAATTTCACCCGGCTCGTCAGCAATATCATCAACTTCCCGGCAAAACGCATAAATCGCATACATAGCGCGGCGCTTTTCTTCGGGTAATAGGCGCATCGCATAAAAAAAAGAACTGCCGGATCGCCGGACAATAGCTTCAATTTCAGCGTCCGTATCGGCTCTCGATTGTTGATTTTCTGTATCGGCATTAATCATAGGCGATATCCATACACGACATAAGGAGCTCCGTCATCCCTCACGCTTAAGATTTTGGATAACTTCTACCTTTCCAAGCGCCACCTTGCCCGCGCCAATAACGAAAAGCGGACGATACCGTCATCATCGTATATAACATACCAGCTAGGGGAAGAAGCGGCGCCGTTAGGCTCCCCATTCCATACAAAACCAACGTCGGGCGATACAAAAACACCATAATCAAATAAGCCCCACAAGCGCTTCCTAATAATATAAGGTCGTTTGTAACCAGGCCGAATACGAACAAAACCGGGGGTACTAAATAAACAAGGACCATAGCGAGCACAGTGCCCAACAAATTTAAAATCGAATGATCCAATTGTACAAACGCGGTTCGGGCAACCATGTGCCAAATTTCAGATAGATGTGTGTAGCTGCGTAAACTTATTGTTTGCTCCGATAATCCCAACCAAATCGAACCTTTTTTTTTGATCAACGCACCCATAGCGCAGTCATCAATCAAGCGGTCTTTAATGGGTTGAATGCCACCCGCTTGGCGCAAAGTTTCTAATTTGATCAACATGCACCCTCCGGCCGCAGCAGCCATTGAGTTGTTTGGATTATTAACGTTACGGAACGGGTATAGTTTTTGAAAAAAATAGACAAAAGCTGGAATTAATAATTTTTCCGAAATGCTCACACACTGAAGTTTGACCATTAATGAAACCAAATGCTGGTTATCGGTGATCGCTTTATAAGCCAATTCAGACAAATTATTGCTATGGTGCTCTATATCCGCATCGGTGAATAAAACATAATCTGCATTGGGTGCAAATTGATCAATTTCCAATAGTCCTTGATGAACGGCCCAAAGCTTTCCGGTCCAGCCCTTTTGCAACGGTTTGCCATCAATGATGCGTAAATCAGGGTTATTTCCAGCCGCCTTAGCCGTTCCATCATCGCTGTTATCATCGACCACAATAACCCGAATTTTTCCTGCATAGTTTTGTGCTAAAAGTGATCCCACTGTTCGGCCAATCGTATCCACTTCATTACGGGCTGGGATAACAGCAACGATAGAGGGCCAACATTCCAATTCCCCGGCCTTACATAAGCGTTGGTCTGCGCGCCAAAAAGAACCTCGAAAGAAAATCAATCCAACCCAAATCAATAACGATATCAGGCTTACCGTGATTAAAACCAAATGTATCAACGCGGGTTCCTTGGTGCGAAGTAGCCTGACAATCCTTGAATGGTGCACCAAATATATGCCGGTTTAGATAATTTCACACGGCTCGCTAACGGATCTTGAACTTTTAAATCATCAATCAAGCGATCTGCTACATTAAGTATAACTTGGCTTTCCATAGCAAGGCGGCGGCTATACATACCGCCGGGCAACTTATGAGCTTGGGGCATCAAATCAGCGGTTGCGGATATGACCTGATCTAGGACTTGGCGGAAGGGGTATGAAAGCCTAGGTTGATTAAGGTTTTCAACCGTAACACCATGAGCCACCATCCAATCTATTGGGATATAAACCCGGTCCATTTCTAAATAATCTTCTTTGCAATCTTGCAAATGATTGATCACTTGAAGGGCTATACACAGGGCATCAGATGGGCCATAACCATCCTCAGTTCCGCCATGCAAATCAATTAAATAGCGCCCTACTGGAGCTGCAGAAAGCAAGCAGTACGCTACAAGCTCATCCCAATTTTGATAGCGGCCTTTAGTTACGTCTTGTTTGAACGCGATTATCAAATCCAAACAATGCTTTTCAGACACGCCTGTTTCAATAAGGCTGTCGCGCATTTGATGACCGATAGCATATGCGCGCGACGAGGTGTCTTCGCCCTGGATCACTTTTGCAAAACCCTCTAAGCGTGAAATTTTTTCATCTGAGCTTGTGTCTGGATTATCGGCAATATCATCAATTGCGCGGGCAAACCGGTAATAGCGCGCAATATGAGGGCGCAAGTGAGAGGGTAAAAGCCACGAGCCAACCGGGAAATTTTCGTAGTCCACATCTTTACCAGATGGTGTTTCCACAGTTTGGGCATTCAAATTTTTCATCATTCACCTAGGGTAAGGAACTAGAGTGCAAACCCTCAGGTACCAACATTAACACGTTTACGTAACTCGCTTAATAAACCTTCGACTTTATTGTTGTTTTTTCGGATGACAGACGAAAATTCTTTTTGCTGGGTAATCCCCATACTTAACCCTTCAACCATCACATCAACAATCTTGAAGGTACTGTCTTTTGGACGCAGCCGCCAAATCACAGCAATAGGCTCCTGGCCATTTGTGCGTTCTAACAATGAATGAACAAGAATATTACTTTTGCCGCGGGTTTCGGCTTTTTTGACAATTAATTTCTCTCCCGTGTAGGCTTCAAATCGATCCGCGTAGGTAATGACCATTAATTTTTCAAATAGGGTTAAATATTCATCTTTTTCAACATCCGTAGTGCGCTTCCAATAACGCCCAAGCACCCATTTTGCGATCACATTAAAAGCAAAGTAACGCCGCATTAAATCGCGAAACAACTCTCTGCGTTCAACAATCGATAATTCCGATTTAGTAAGTGAAATAAGTGCGTCTTCCGCTAGTTTGCCAATAAAAATTTTGGCTCCAGCTTCTGTATCTTCATTACTTTCTTTAGCGAAGGCTGCCACCGGAATAATGGTTGCACTGCTAAGAAATGCACTTGTAAATGCTAAAAATAGACGGCGACTTAACATTTAGACTTCCTCCAAGTACCCAGTTTGTCTCAAGGCGTTTTTTATTTTTAACATCAATGAACAGCATACATATAAATTGATAAAACCATTCAAATCAACAGGAAAACAGGCCCTATTAAGACCAAAGGTATTTATTACGCAGCAACAAACCGATCTCTGAATTCATTTCGTGTATTTGCATACCAAGGGGGCTCTGGTGGCCACCACCATAAATTTTCAAGCGCACCACTGGGATAGGCGCCATGATAATTTTTAGATGCTGCAGAAGTCAAATATTTGTCAGCCCCCAGTGCAACCGAATTATAGCCCGTTTCAGACGCCAATCGCCCGCCGACATCCGGCCTATAAACATAGTCTAAAAAGGCGTAAATTTGATCAAAATTAATGGCCCCTTTGGGGATAGATAACCCATCAAGCCAAGCTAGCGCCCCTTCTTGAGGCGCCATGTAGTTGACCGCTTGTCCGGCATTTTTTAAAGCGATCGCCGGACCATCCCAAGTTTGACCTAAGATAACTCCATTTTTCAGGATGCCACGCTTTTGAGCCTCGGCATCATTCCAAAACAGTTTTATTGATGGTTTTTTTTCTATCGCAAACTCGGTAATTTCATTCCAAATTCTTCGCATAGATTCTTCGTCTTTATACGCATCTAACATTCGGTTCGATGGTATTTTACCAATCCAATCCAAATAAAGCCCAATCCCCAGCATCATCGAATGCGGACGGCCCATAACTTTCCCCTTCAATTCAGGAAGCCAAAGATCACCATAACTTAATTTGTCATAAGTTTGTTGCCAGCCATCAGTGCGCCAAGCCAAGGCCTCTGTTCCCCAGAAATAGGGCAAATGGTGATTTTCACCATCCCATGTCCAATGCTCTAGAGAACGGCTTAGCATGTTGTTATTAATTCGATCTACAGGAACGCGCTTCATATCAAAGGGCTGTAAGATATCGAGCGGCTTCCATTGCAAAGCCCGAAGGGCGGTCGGCCCAATCAGATCAAAACCATTGCCCTTAACCGCTTTGGCTTTGTTCAAAAGCTCTTCGTTCGATCCGTATGGAATATGATGCAGCTTAATGCCAGTTTCTTTTTCAAACCCCGCCACAAAATTTTTAGGGAAATAATCAGACCACATCATGGTGTGCAACTCACCCGACGACGATAGGGCATCGCGAACAATCCACGGTCCCATAGCAGCAGCACCGGCGGCACCCAAAGCTAGTTTTAAAGCTCGTCTTCGGGTAGGTCAAGGCGTTGGGTTTCTATTTCACTTCCCCAAAACGCAGTAGTATTTCTATGAGACTCGGGGTCAAAATTGATCGAGCCAGTTTGTTTTTGATCATCTAAAAATCGAAGACTTGCGAATCCTACCCAACCTTTGGTTGCATCGGTATATTGCCATCGATTCAAGACATTTATTTGTTTCGAAAGCGGAACATCTAAAAAAGAATCGGCATTATTATCAAATTTCTGCGTCCGTTGGTTTACGTGAACATAGGAACCCGCACTCCACTTATCGCTCCATTTGGTGTTGAAATGGGCATTGAATTCCTGCCTCCCATTGACAGAGGTATAGGCGTTTATAAAAATGGGGGCGTCCAACGACGGTTTCTGAATTTCAGTATTAATTTGTCCTGCGATACTCTCAAAACCGTTTACTACACTTCCAGCGCCCTTGGTTATTTGAATACTTTGTATCCAAGTCCCGGGAGTAAAGGTTAAACCGTAAATCTGAGAAGCTCCTCGAACCATGGGAATATTCTCCTCAGAAATCAATAAGTACGGACTGGAAAGGCCTAACATTTTAATTTGCTTTGTCCCGGTCAATGCATCTGCAAAATTGACATCAATAGAAGGGTTGGTTTCAAAGCTTTCAGAAAGGTTACAGCATGCCGCTTTCAGTAATTCTTCGCTAGAAACTCGAATGATATTTTGAGCTTCTAAATACGATTTTTGTATGGCCTTTCGTCGTTCTGT
>CALJEW010000170.1 GCA_938074585.1 uncultured Rhodospirillales bacterium
AATCAATTGGCATAAATGGAGTAACGTCTTTGTTTGTTTACATATATGTTAATAATGTAAATAAACTGTAAATGCTCCCATAGAGGAAGGTATATGAAAAAGAACTTAAACAAAACCATTGTAGCATCACTTGTTTGTGGCGCGCTTTATGTTGGATCTGCCAATGCCGCAGATTTCTACTTTGGCGAAAACAACGATATTCATTTGCAAGTTACTTCTCAGCTTTCAATGGGCGCTAGTTGGCGCTTAAAAGCGGCTGACCCTCGCTTTATTGGTGCACTAAACGGAGGCGACGGTGGCACAACGACTACCGATGATGGTAATTTGAATTTTGGTAAAAATGATACTTTTTCGAAAATCATCAAAGGTGTACATGACCTTCAATTGTCTAAAGATAACTGGGGAATATTCGCCCGTGTTAAGTACTGGCATGACAAAGAATTAAAAGATGAATCTCGCGCTCACGGCCACTCGCCAAATGGCTATTTGCCCGGTGCCCCTCTAAATGATAGTGATTTTGCAGACTTCGCAAAATTTTCAGGCATCGAATTGATGGATGCTTATTTTTACACTAGTTTTGATATTGCCCAAGCTCCTATTGAGTTCAGATTAGGCCGTCAAGTTATTAGTTGGGGCGAAAGTACCTTTATTCAGGGCGGCTTGAACTCGACTAACCCCTTTGATGTGAATGCGTTGCGTCGTCCGGGCGCCGAGTTGAAAGAAGGCTTACTGCCGGTAGGTATGGCTTATTTCAACGCGGGTGTTTCTGAAAACCTGAACGTCGAAGCATTCTACCAGTACGAGTGGGAAAAAACGCAAATTGACGGTTGTGGTACTTTTTTCTCTGCTGCCGATTTTGCTGCTGACGGTTGTGGTGCTGTAACAATCGCAGTTCCAGATCAACAAGCTATTGCTGGTGGTTTCTTTGCCCAACGCCAAGCAGATGAAGAGCCAGAAGATGGCGGTCAATTCGGCCTTGCGTTGCGTTACTATGCCGCTGAATTAAATGACACCGAGTTTGGTCTTTACTTCATGAACATCCACTCTCGTTTACCGTTGATCAATGCTGTAAGAACGCAAACACTGTCAGTACCTGGTGTCAGCAGTGTGTTTGTTCCTGCTGCAGTTGATCCTACAGGTGGTGTATTGTCTGCACTAAACCCACAATATAGAATTGTGTTCCCTGAAGACCTGCAATACTTTGGCGCTAGTTTTGCAACAAATGTTGGTGGTACGGCAGTATCTGGTGAAATATCCTACAAGCCTGACACACCGGTCCAAATTAACGGTCCAGAGTTATTAAACGGTGTGCTTTCAGAGCAACCATTCTTTCGTTATTCTTCGCGCGTTACAGCCGCCGAGTTTGGTGAAGAAATCAACGGTTATGACCAATTTGATGTGACTCAAATTCAGATAACAGCGCTGCATTTCTTTGAACGTGTGCTGGGTGCATCACGCTTAACCGTCATTGGTGAAGCGGGTATGATTTTAACCGATGGTGTTGAAGATGCTGACCAAAAATATGGTCGTAATGCCGTATTTGGATTAGGTGATTTTGATGTTGGCAATGGTATCAATTGTACTAATCTTGCTGCGGCGGGTGCGATAGGTGGTGATTGCCGTGGTGATGGTTTTGTTACTGACTCTGCTTGGGGTTACCGTATAAGAGGTGCACTAGATTACCCTAACGTGATCGGGGGTATTAGCTTAAAACCAACAATCGATTGGCAGCATGATGTGAGCGGATACTCGCCTGATCCAGGCCAGCAATTCCATGAAGGACGCAAGTCGTTTGGTCTATCCGTCGAAGCCTTGTATCAACAAAAATACAGTATGACTATTGCCTATCGGACCTTTAACGGCGGCAGCCATAATGTTTTAGAAGACAAAGATTTCGCGTCTTTAAACTTCGCCGTTTCATATTAATTCAAGGAGTAAGCAAATGAAAAATAAATTACTGATAGCAGGACTGTTTTCACTGTCATTTATATCGTGTGCAGTAAATGCAAAAGTGACTCCTGAAGAGGCACAAAAACTGGGCACTACATTAACGCCGATGGGTGCACAAATGGACGGCAATGCCGCAGGGACTATTCCTGCATGGACCGGCGGATTAAACAGTAAAAGTGGTTTAAAAAGTAAAGATCCGGGTCGCCCTGACAACCCCTTTGCAGACGATAAACCAAATTTTGTTATAGATAGCAGTAACTTTGAGCAATACAAAGATAACTTGAGCCCCGGCCAGTTGGCTATGTTTAAGAAGTATCCAAGTTATAAAATGCCAATTTATGAGACTAAAAGAACGGCTGCTTACCCAAGTGATATGTACGATATTATCAAAAAGAATGCCCTAAACGCGGAACTGATAGAAGGCGGAAATGGCTTAAGTGGTTTTGATACAACTATCCCATTCCCTATTCCTGCGACGGCGAATGAGGTTATTTGGAATCACATAACGCGCTACCGCGGCGGTTCTGCAGAGCGTATGCTAACGGCCATTCCAGTGCAAAGCGATGGCTCATTTGTTGAAGTTAAGTTGAACGATCAACTTGTTTGGCCTGAGTTTTTGAGCACCGGACGCGAAGCTGAAGATGACAACGTCCTCTTTTATTACCTGCAGGTCATTACTGCACCTGCAAGATTAACTGGTACAGCCTTGTTAGTACATGACACAATTGACCAAGTTAAAGAAGCGCGTCGAGCGTGGGTTTATAATGCAGGTCAACGTCGTGTTCGTCGCGCACCAAATGTTGCTTATGATGGACCCGCAGCAGGCACTGATGGTTTAAGAACAACTGATAACTATGACATGTATAATGGTGCTCCGGATCGCTATACATGGAAGCTAGTGGGTAAAAAAGAAGTTTACATCCCTTATAACTCATACAAATTAATGGATACTAATGCTAGCTACGACGACTTAGTGGCAGCCGGTCATTTGAATCCAGAGTTCTTGCGTTATGAGTTACATAGAACGTGGGTAGTTGAAGCCACAGTAAAAGATGACGCTCGCCATATATATGCCAAACGTGTTTTCTTCATAGATGAAGACACATGGGGCGCATCGGTTATTGATCACTACGATGGTCGCGGTGATTTATGGCGCGTATCAGAAGCTCAAAATGTAATGTTCTATGACGTCGATACACCTTGGATGGTAGCCGAGACGCTTTACGACTTAAACTCCGGGAGATATCTGGTAACGGGTCTAGCAAATGAAGAACCGCGTTTTATGACGTGGGGTAAGAAAGTCGATCGTCGTGATTTTTCATCATCTGCATTGCGTCGTTTAGGCCGCTAAGTTCATAGTGTTTTTAAGTTACTTGGCCCCTTTATTGGGGTCAAATTTTATGAGGAACAACAATATGAACTTGATCAAAATAATTAGCTTTTTCGGCGT
>CALJEW010000171.1 GCA_938074585.1 uncultured Rhodospirillales bacterium
AAGCTGTGTTCGAAGTATTGGAGAAAAAATGGGGGACCTTTGATTTTATTGTCCATGCCATTGCTTACTCGAACAAAGACGAGCTTAAAGGCAAATATGTAAACACCAGCCGTGAAAACTTCCTAATGACCATGGATATTAGCTGCTTTTCATTCACGGCCATCGCTAAACATGCCGAGCCCTTGTTGAATTCCGGTGGTAGTTTGATCAGCTTAAGCTTTTCAGGTGCCGAGCGGGTAATGCCCAATTACAATGTGATGGGCGTTGCTAAAGCGGCCCTTGAAGCCAGTGTACGTTATTTGGCAGCAGATTTTGGCAGCAAAGATATCCGAGTTAATGCTATTTCAGCAGGTCCCATGCGGACCTTGGCTGGAAGTGCGATTGGTGGCGCGCGTGATATTTTACGTTATAGCCAAGATGCAGCCCCATTGAGCCGTGAATTGCAATTGCAAGATATTGGGGGTGCAGCGCTCTATTTGCTGTCTGATTTATCGGCGAGTGTTACCGGCGAAGTTCATCATGTAGATAGCGGCTTTAACATTATTGGTATGCCCCACAATCGTAATTAAAGTTCAACTTATTGTCGAACACGCTTTTGCCATTTTTTTTCATGGGTAAAAGTTGGTAAAAATCTAAAAATACAGTAATCGCTGTTTTTGGTAAGATTATTACTTGGATAATTAAGCATGGATGTCTATATTAAAAGGATGAAAACTGAACGCTCATTCACGAACGTTATTGCTAGGTTGCGGGACGTTAATTTACGCCCTACACGTCAACGTATTGCCTTAGCTAAAATGTTATTTGACGGTGATAATCGGCATATAACTGCTGAAATGTTGTATCAGGAAACCCAAAATACAAATATGAGAATTTCATTGGCTACGATTTATAATACGTTAAACCAATTCACCAGTGTTGGTTTGTTGCGTGAAATTGTTGTTGATTCTCAGCGGTGTTATTTTGATACAAACACAACAGACCATCATCATTTTTTCTTTGAAAAAACTAATGAACTTAAAGACATCGAAGTGGGTGATGTAGTTTTGGCGACAGTTCCGCTTGCACCAGATGGAACCGTTATTAAGCGAATTGATGTGGTTTTGCGCGTAGAATAATCTTTATAAACCAACACCTTATATGTTTTATTAGAATTCATAAAACCATATTGACATAGAGCAGTTTGTATACATAGTGTAAAGAGGGTTAAAGGATCAATTTCGGTGTATGGCCGTTGTTTGTTTATATCAAACCCAAAATTTTTTTATGTCATTAAATGGAGGGCGAAATGCCAGCACTTAAAGGAACTCAGACAGAACAAAATCTTAAAGATGCGTTTGCTGGAGAATCTCAAGCAAATCGTCGTTATCTTTATTTTGCTCAAAAAGCGGATATCGAAGGCTACAACGACATTGCAGTTGTTTTCCGCTCAACTGCCGAAGGTGAAACTGGACACGCTCACGGTCACTTGGAGTTTTTAGAAGAAACAGGCGATCCCGCAACTGGCCTTCCAATTGGTTCGACGGATTTGAACTTGAAAGCTGCTGTTGCTGGCGAAACCCACGAATACACAGATATGTATCCTGGTATGGCTAAATCAGCACGCGAGGAAGGTTTAGATGAAATCGCAGATTGGTTCGAGACTTTGGCGAAAGCTGAAAAATCCCACGCCGGCCGTTTCCAAAAAGCTTTGGACACGATGGATTAAGGCAATCGTGGGTTGATCATTTAAGATTAAGCGGGGGGGCCATGTTTGGTGCCCCCGTTGTTGTTTTGATGCTAAACAGAAGTGTATGATATTATTCGTGATAGTGGCTTTGCGGCAATATAAATAAGATTAAGTATTTTAGACGACTCAAAAATTACTCTAAACACTCTACGATTGAATTAAGTGAGCATTTTATGAACGAAGGTAGTTTAGAAGCCCCCACTCGACATGTGATTGCATGGCGGGAGGAAGATTTTTATGATACTCAAAAATTAGACGTTGAGCTGCGTCGGGTTTTTGATATTTGCCATGGATGCAGACGCTGCTTTAATTTATGTGATAGCTTCCCTAAGTTATTCGATTTAATTGATGGTTCAGAATCAGGCGAATTAGACACCGTATCATCTATTGATTTTAAGCCGGTTATCGACGCATGCACGATGTGCGATATGTGTTTCATGAGTAAATGCCCTTATGTGCCGCCGCATGAATTTGATTTGGATTTCCCCCATTTAATTTTGCGCGCTCGCGCCATAGAGGCCCACGAAAAAGAAATTGGGTTTGCAGCCAAGCAACTAACAAAGACCGATCGGAATGGTAAATGGGCAGCGCCTGTTTCTGGCATTGCAAATTGGGCATCAAAGCGTGGGAATTCTTTGACGCGCCCTGTTATGGAAGCCACCTTAGGAATACATGCGGACGCTGAATTACCAAAATTTACATCAAAACCGTTCTCAAGCATGAACAATCAAGCGCCAACTGTAAATGTAGATGCGCCTGCGTATGGCCGGAAAGCCGTTTTATACGCGACTTGTTTCACGACATATAATAATCCTGAAATTGGAATAAGTGCGCGGGCTGTACTGGCGCATAATGGGGTAGAAACCAAAATTGTTTACCCGAAATGCTGTGGAATGCCGCAATTGGAACAAGGCGACATTGCGGGTGTTGCAGCTACCGCTACTGATGTTGCCGAAACGCTTAAGCCATGGATCGAAAAAGGCTATGACGTTATCGCCTTGGTTCCGTCTTGCGCGTTAATGCTGAAGTTCGAGTGGCCGTTGATTATTCCTGAAAATGTAGACGTTCAAAGTTTAAGCAAAGCAACGTTTGATATTACGGAATACATAGTCAGCATTGGTAAAAAAGAAGGCATGGCCGATGGGTTGAGCCAATTAAACGGAGGTGTAAGTGTTCATATTTCATGCCATTCGCGGGCCCAAAATATGGGTCAAAAAGGAGCTGAAATGTTACGCCTAATTCCGGATACGGATGTTGATGTAATTGAGCGGTGTTCGGGGCATGGTGGCTCGTGGGGAATTATGATAGATAACTTTGACGTGGCCCTTAAAATTGGAAAACCAGTAGCCAGAAAGGTTGCAGAAAAAGCGGCCCGGCATATCGTTTCTGAATGCCCCTTAGCACGAGAGCATATTTTACAAGGGGTCGAGAGGATAAATGAAAAACCCGCTGACGTTTCCCAAGTCCAGCATCCAATTCAGTTATTGGCATTAGCATACGATTTATAAGTGAAAGATTTATGATGGCTCAAAAAACAGAAATATCCCGCAACGATCTGATGTCGATGACGAATTATGAAGCTGAACGCAAAGAACGTAGAACAAAAATGTCGGCTTTAAAGCGCAATCGGCGTATATCAATTGGGCCTGATGCGACGTTTTATTTCGAATCCTATGCGACGATGTTTCATCAAATCCATGAAATGCTGTGGATCGAAAAAGGTGGAGAAGCACAAATATCCGATGAATTGGAAGCGTATAACCCGTTAATTCCAAAGGGCCGTGAATTGGTCGCAACTCTGATGTTTGAAATTGATGATGAAAATCGACGAGCACGTTTTTTAGCGGGTTTGGGGGGTATTGAAAAAACGGTATCTATTGCCTTTAATGGCCAAAACCCCGTTCTGGCAAAACCCGAAGAAGATATTGACCGGACCACTGCAGACGGCAAAGCTTCGGCGATTCAGTTTTTGCACTTCCCTTTTGATGCAGACCAAATAACTTTGTTTAAAGATAAAAGTGTACGAATAACGCTTGAGATTGCCCATGCAAAATACGGCCATATAGCTATTTTATCAGCTGATGCTAGGGACGCATTAATGTCAGATTTTATTGTATAGAGGTTGTGGGATTATTTAATTTGTTCGCCGTGGTAGATACCCCAAACATCGACGCGGCGTAACCATCCACTAATACTGCCCACTTCAACTTGGCACCAGTTCGACGATTTTTCACATTCTGTAACGTGGCCAATGACACCTGGCTCTAATGAGGCCCGTGCTGAACTGTCGCTGTTTGCAGTGCGGCGAACAGTTCTTGTCGATCCAATAACAATAAACCGGCGTTTACCGCTCAGCATCGATTGATGTATCCAGCCTTGAGCACCCTGCCAATCGCGTACTTTGCGCCATGTTCCATATTCTGCAATAATTTCGACGGGTAATCCTTGGCGCTTGTAAACCCATTCGACTGGATATTGAACACCCGGTCCCGTGCGCATATTTACTTCATCAGCCCGTAAGCTGACAAATCGGGGTAGGGGTAATCCGGAGCTGTGGTTTTGAGCAAACGTTGGCAAGCCAATAACATGCAATGATGCCATAAAATAAAATGCCATAATAAAGCGGGCTATGGGGAGGCGTTTGAACATAACGTAGAAAAATCCTAATAGCGTATCTAATAAGGCGGGCTTATAACTGTCCAATATATAAAGTATATCAGCTCGGAATTTACGAGCAGTTAACAGAACTGATTATTTAAAACTGACTATCAGTTAAAAACGGTAATAAGTGCTTTAAAACGGCATTGGGTTGCTCTTGTTGAACCCAATGGCCAGCGCCCTCTACAAGATGACATCCGCGCATATTTGTGCAGGCATGATTTTGCATTTGTTCTAAATCTCCGGGTTTTTGATAGATGCCCCAGTCTTTATTACCTGCAATAAACAGTGATGGCTGGTTGATTGTAAGTCCTAAAAAGAGTTTTAAATCTTGTGTATTAAGTCCACTTGTGACGCATCGGTACCATTGAAACCCACCTTGGAAGCCTGTATGTGCGTAGGTGTTACTATATACGTGTAGCTCTTCCTCGGTGAGCCATTCACACAAAGCAATTTCTTCTGAACTTGGCATTTCTTGGGCAACGGTTTCTGCCATTCCTTGATCTGAATCCATAATATAATAAGTCGGCATTTCGGCGACGGCTTCGGCCGTCCAACCCAACAAGGGGGCTGGAGTATTCCCCGCCCAATCGGCACTTTTGTGATGATAATACGCCCGCATAAAATCATGAACCCCTTGCGGACAATTTTTCATGTTATCATTAGCTTCGGAGGATGAATAATACCATTGATAATGTTTACGAGGGCGCGGAAGAGCCGCTAATTGTTCATGGATATCGGGTCCTGTCGCTTGGCTACCGTTGGACCCAAACAAGACGGATGCAGAACCTGCGAAGGGGGCACTCATTAATGCAACTGATTTGAAAACATCGGGACGAATTAAAGAACAATATGACGCGACTGGTGAGCCAAAATCATGTCCAATAACGCTGTGAACGGTTCGAATGCCAAGAACACCAAGCAAACCCAAAACATCTGTGACGAGGTTAGTAAAACGGAACGGCTGCAAATCCCCATTGTAGTCTGAGCTCCAACCGGTGGTTTGCCCATATCCCCTTTGGTCGGGTGCAATCACATGAAAGCCTGCCTGGGCAAGAGGAAGCATGATTTTACGCCAGCTATAAGCCAATTCGGGGAATCCATGTAAAAGCAGGATACATGGCTGGTCATTCGCTTCAGTGAAGCCGGCTTCAAGTATATGCATGTTTAGGCCATTTGTATTATCTACGAAGCGAGATCTAATTCCAGGTAGGAGCGGTAATTGTAGACTGTTCATGATTGGCCTATCAAAATGACAAATGAAGTAATGAAAAAGAGTATGTATTTTTTGAGTGATTATAGCTGCTAAGGCAAGCATACTATACAAGTTCGTTTTGGATTACTGTGGTCTGAAGTTGTACCCGATAAAGAAAGGTTTAGATGCATGCAAAACGTGAAACCCCGTGTTGTTGTAACCCGGAAACTTCCCGATGCGATTGAAACGCGCATGATGGAACTGTTCCAAGTAGAATTGAACTTAGACGATACCCCATTTACGAATAATCGGATGATTGAAGCTTTAAAGACGGCGGATGTTCTTGTTCCGACAGTAACGGATCACATTGACGCCAGCATTTTGGCTCATGCCGGTGAAAGGTTACGACTGATAGCTAACTATGGGGCCGGCGTTGATCACATCGACATGGCAACGGCACGTCAGCGCGGCATTTCAGTAACCAACACACCTGATGTTTTAACCGAAGATACAGCCGATATGACAATGGCGCTTATTTTAGCGGTGCCTCGGCGTTTATCCGAAGGCGAGCGGATGTTGCGTTCTGGTGAATGGACCGGTTGGTCGCCCACATCAATGCAAGGGCACCGGATTAATGGAAAACGTCTAGGGATCATTGGTATGGGGCGGATTGGCCAAGCTGTTGCGAAACGGGCTAAAGGATTTGGACTATCGATCCATTACCACAACCGCCAACGGGTGCATGAAGACATTGAGGCTGTTTTGGAAGCCACCTATTGGGAAAGTTTAGACCAAATGTTAGCTCGCATGGATTTTATTTCTGTTAATTGCCCACACACCCCAGCAACCTTTCACTTACTTTCCGCCCGACGCCTTAAGTTGCTGCAACCCCATGCGGTTCTTGTAAACACTTCACGCGGCGAAGTGATCGATGAAAACGCGCTAACACGTATATTGGCTGCAGGTGATATCGGGGGTGCAGGGCTAGATGTATTTGAGAACGAACCAGCAGTAAACCCTAAGCTTTTAGCCATGGAAAATGTGGTGTTGTTACCACATATGGGTTCTGCAACGTTCGAAGGGCGGATCGATATGGGCGATAAGGTTTTGGTTAATATTAAAACCTTTTGTGATGGCCACACCTCGCCGGACCGGGTGTTAAGCGATATTTTTTAAGCACTAAAATGGGGATGGCGTCATGGTAGCTGAGAACGGATTAACTGAAGGACGATACGGCTTTGACCTAGAAATCCCAGCAGATGTTCCTGATGGTGTTCAAGCTTTGCTCAATCGCCGTGTGATACGGAAATATAAAACAAACCCAATCAGCGAACAAACGATGGCACTGTTATTAAGCGCTGCGCAATCGGCACCGACCAAATCAAACTTACAGCAATATTCTATTGTTATTATTCGGGACCCTGAAGTGCGGAATGCCGTTTCAGAGTTGGTGCCATCGATGCCATGGGTGAGAAATGCACCCGTGATTGCAATCTTTTTAGGAGACGTCCGGCGCATTCGAAGGTTAGCTGAAATCCGGGGTCATACGTATCTGAACAACAATGCAGATACATTTATGAATGCGGCCGTTGACGCAGCACTTGCCATGCAATGCTTTATAACAGCAGCGGATTATTTAGGTTTGGGGACGTGTCCGATCAGTTATGTCCGAAACCGGATTGACGATTTGGCCGAAATTCTTGATCTGCCAGATGGTGTGTTCCCAATTTCTGGTTTGTGTATCGGCTACCCGGATGATGCGGGGTATGTGTCGATGCGATTGCCGCAAAAAGTTGTCGTCCATCAAGACCTATATAATGATGACGACTTGGAAACAGATGTTAAAGATTACGACGACCGCAACCACGAACGTTTTGCCCTAACGCCAACTAAACAACGCCATACCGATAAATATGGGGTTCTTGAAAAATGCACTTGGTCAGAAAATGTTGCGCGACAATTATCCTTGCCTGAGCGCGCTGGATTTGCAGATTATTTAAAGCGTAAGGGAATTAATCTCGATTAAAATTTTGGGAAAAAACGATAAAGCTTGATCCGTAACCTACTTTTGATTCAACACGGATTGCCCGTCCATTTATTGGCTAACAGTTTTGTAATATTAAGATCTAACCCTGTTCCACCAATGGCACGGGAGTTGGTTAAATCAACTTGAGTAAATCGATCAAAAATTCGATTAAGATTTATTTTAGAAATACTAATGCGCTAGTCATTGACTTTGATTTCGAGTTTGTCTCTTAAATCAAAACAAGTGATCGTTACATTTGTATTTTGGAGGTAAAATTTAGCAGCATTAGTGAGTAAATTTATCATAATTTGCTCAAACTGGGGGGCTTCTACATTGGTATAAATCTGGCTAATATTCTTTTGATTGTTTTCAACAGACCGAAAGAGTGAACCGTTGAGAAACGTTTTTTTGAGGTCAAATGTCGGATTTCTGGTTATGATTTTTCATAATTTAAAAATCATTTATGAGGCCTAATAGTTTTTCACTGTTTCTAAGCTCAATATCCAAAAGCACGCTTCCTTTTGTGGAAAGGGTATCAATAAAAGTTTCTGCTAGAAGGCCAAGGGCGCAATGTCGAGACGTCAACTGAGTTGGGAGCTCATGGCTTTCCGGCCCGTGAAATTCAGTTTTAGCGATATTGGCGCGGCCGGCTCTTTCTTGGCGGCAATTAAGCCAGGTTTTATATTTTCATTTTAGGTTAAAACAATAGTATGGCTATCTTTCTGTGTATAGGTTCGTTTGTTTGTATAAGATTGAATTTCTATAACAATAATGTGTTGTCGAAGCAGGATGCTTTAATTTAAAGATTCAACGTCTTTAGAGGTACGGGTCATTAGGGTATTGGTAATCTCATAAATGCTATACCCAAGAAACTTGGCTAAGGCTTGTTTCACTAAAAGTCGTTCGCCCCCTAATTAAATTAAAGCAACTCCATTTGGAGCTTAATCATAGGCATACGTAAAAAGCTCTTCACTTTCTGTGAGTTTTAACGTCTGTAAATTTTGATCTGTTATGTCGATTGAAATGGTGCCGACGGCATTATATGCCTGTCACCGGAATTGATCGGGTATGTATTAAGAAACCGATCGTAATCTGAACTATTTATATTCTTATGATAAATTTCTAGTTTTTGTAGTTTTTTGGTAACAATTACTTTAGTGTCTGATTCTTAAAAAGGTTTATTTATGTGTGTGAATGGTACTTTTTTTCTTATATGTTGAAAAAGAAAGGGGATATATCAAAAAGGTATCAAGCAATAAATCTATCATTTAAATAAATACCATTGCGCCATTATTTGAGGCGTCATTTAAAAAAGTGACAAGGCCTGAAATCTCTATAGATAAATCGGTACGAAGCGGAATATTTTCAAGCCCTTTGGCACGTAGTCCCATTTCGCAGACCATAAAAGTAACCTCAAGTGTAATACAGGCTTCTAAAAGCTCTTCAAAGTGAGCGACACCATTGTGTTTGTAAGTTTTATCAAGTTCAAATCCGGTTCCAACTTCATTTGATAATGGCATCTCGCTCCAAGCAGGTTGAGCGGTAGGTTTACATTTTAATAAAGCCTGACAAGCACCCATAGTGAAAAATACAGTAACGGGTTTACCAATAGCGGCAGCGGCAGATGCCATAACAAGCGCGTAATGAACTTTGTCAAAATGGTGATCATAGATGATGATCGATAGTTTATCAGGAGCAGTACTAAGCGGCATGGATCGACAAATCCTTGATCTTTGGCTGATCCCCACAAATTGGGCAACCCGGATCATTTTTGACTTTTATTTTTCTGAAGGTTGAGCCCAAGCCGTCATAAATCATCAAAGACCCAGATAAGCTTTCACCAATCCCCATCAGTTCTTTTAAAATTTCAGATGCCTGCATCGAGCCAATTAAACCGCACAATGCACCTAGCACACCGGCTTGAGCACAGGATGGGACTTGTCCTTCGGGGGGTGGTTCACGGAAAATGCATCTGTAACAAGGCCCGTGCCCGCCCTCATCATCAGTATGGACATGAGGCTTAAACGTCGCGACTTGGCCATCGAAACGTAAAATTGCCCCTGATACTAAAGTTTTTTGACCGAAATAACAGGCATCGTTTACCAAAAACCGAGTTGAAAAATTATCGCTTCCATCGGCAACCAGGTCGTATTTATTGATCAAACCCATGGCATTGGATAGGTCGAACCTAGCTTTATGGGTAAAAATATTTACGTCCGGATTTATGGCGCGAACTGTTGCTGCGGCACTTTCAATTTTGAACCGCCCTATGTCATCCGTTGTATGAATGACTTGGCGCTGTAGGTTCGATAAATCAACAACATCATCGTCAACAATACCAATTGTTCCAACGCCAGCTGCTGCCAAATAAAGCAAGAGGGGGGAGCCTAATCCGCCCGCCCCAATAATCAAAACTTTGGAATCGAACAGCTTTTGTTGGCCTTCGCCTCCGACTTCTTTAAGCAAGATGTGGCGGGCGTATCGGTTGACTTGTTGTTCAGTAAAATCCATTAGCCCAATCCATCAAATAGAGCTGTTGATAAATACCGTTCGGCAAAAGACGGTAATATTGTGATAATATTTTTGCCCACCATATCAGGTCGTTCAGCAATTTCTACGGCGGCTGCTAATGCGGCACCGGATGAAATACCACAGGCAATACCTTCTAAGCGAGCAACTTTCCGAGAAATAGAAAATGCGGTTTCGTTGCCAATTTTAAGAACCTCATCGATCAAGTCAATTTCGAGAATTTTTGGAACAAAGCCAGCACCAATACCTTGAATCTTATGCGGGCCGGGGATTCCGCCGGAAAGGATTGAGCTGTCTTCAGGCTCGACTGCGATCACTTTAAAATTGGGATTATAATTTTTTAAAACTTTGGCGCACCCTGTTAGTGTACCACCGGTGCCAACACCACAAACCAAAACATCGGCATGGCCATCGGTGTCTTTCCAAATTTCTTCGGCTGTTGTAGTATAATGAATTTCAGGATTGGCAGAGTTCTCAAACTGTTGAAGGATAACAGAACCGGAAATTGTGGATACCAGTTCGTTGGCTTTATCAATGGCGCCGCGCATACCGAGTGCGGCGGGGGTGAGCTCAATTTGAGCCCCCAATAAAAGCAACATTTTGCGCCGTTCAATCGACATGCTTTCCGGCATGGTTAAAATCAAGTGATAACCTTTAGCTGCGCAGACAAAGGCTAGCGCGATTCCTGTATTGCCAGATGTTGGCTCGACCAAAGTGGTTCCTTCTTTTATCCGGCCCTCTTTTTCTGCAGCCTCAATCATCGCCAAGCCAATTCGGTCTTTGACAGAATTTAGGGGATTATAAAATTCACATTTGGCAAGAATGTTGCCGCCAACGCTGGCGTCTGCGCTGAACCTTGACAATCGAATAAGGGGTGTGGCGCCAATGGTCTCGATGACGCTGTCGTAAATGCGACCTCTAAATTCAGGCCCTGATGTCTTACTCATGTTTTGGTCCTATATGGTAAAGTCGAGGTTCTCGCGGCCTTCGCTCGTAATTCCGGCATCGTCTGCCCGTGTGCATAAATCGTCGACGGAGGTTGTGCTTAAGCGCTCTAAGGCCACTTCTTGTAATTCGTTCCATAAAGGGTGCACAACTTTTTGCCCAAGCTCCGAGCCTTCTGCATGGTCGGCACCTTTTTTGCCAGCCTCCATTGTTCGGACAACTTTAACAATATCAGCGACCGTAATGCGCCGGCGTTCTTTGGCTAGGCGATAGCCGCCTTTAGGGCCGCGGGTGCCAACCAGAATATCGTGGCGAACCAATTGTTGTAGGGCTTGCTCTAAATACCTCCTTGGAATGCCTTGTCGGCGCGTGATTTCTCTACTTTGAACAGGTTCAGCCCCGGCGTGATAGGCGATATCTAAGACCGCTTCTATGGCGAATAAAACTTTTTTAGATAGGCGTAGCATTTTTCGGTTAGCTCCCCGTTCCGGTTGACCCAAACCCTCCAGCGCCACGCGCTGTCGGCTCCAAATCATCAACTTCGCTCCACAAAGCCATAACAACGGGAGCGATAATCATTTGTGCTATCCGCATGCCGCGTTGAATAATAAACGTTTCGGTTCCGTGATTAATAAGAATAACTCCGACTTCACCCCGGTAATCGGCATCAATGGTGCCGGGGCTATTTAAGCAGGTAATGCCGTTTTTAACGGCCAAACCAGAGCGCGGGCGAATTTGCGCTTCATATCCCGCAGGCAAGGCAATTTGAATTCCGGTTGGAATAATCGCACGTTCGCCGGGGTGCAGGTGCGTGTCAGTATCAACCGCAGCCAAAATATCAGCGCCAGCACTGTTTTTAGTGGCGTAGCTGGGGAGCACTAATTCAGATCCATGTGCTAATTTTTTAACGGCGACTTGAACTTTCTTCATGAAGTGTCCTCAAAATGAGCCATGATCCGTTCCGCCAATTTTTTTCCAACCTCAATTTTGCTCATTTCGGGCCAGTTTTCAACGCCACCCGACGTAATTAAATGAACCTGATTTGCGTCGCCATTAAAAGTTTCTGTATGAGGAGAAACATCATTAGCAATGATCCAGTCGCATTCCTTACGTTGGCGTTTCGAGGTGGCATTGGAAATGACATCATCAGTTTCAGCGGCAAAACCAATGACAAGTTTGGGTCGTTTGTTAACCAGCTGAGATAGGGTTGCCAAAATATCTGGGTTCTCTGTTAGCTTAAAATCAGGAGGTGCTGTGTTAGCCGTCTTTTTAATTTTTGAGCCGACTTCAGAATCCGCCCGCCAATCGGATACAGCAGCGGCACAAACCGCTATGTCGGCAGGTAAGGCCGTTTTACACGCGGATAGCATTTCGCGCGCGGATTCAACATGAACAACACAAACGCCCATCGGATCGGTTTGCTGAGTGGGACCAGATATGAGCGTTGTTTGGCAACCCAAAGCAGCGAGTGCGCGGGCAATAGCGTGTCCTTGTTTGCCGGATGACCGATTGCCAATAAATCGAACTGGATCAATTGCTTCAAACGTCGGGCCGCTAGTGACTAGGGCGTGTTTGCCTTTGAGCGGTAAGTTGGTTGAAAAAAAAGAGTCTAGCTTGTTAATAATTTCTAAAGGCTCGCTCATGCGCCCCATGCCAAATTCACGGCATGCCATATTCCCTTCGTCAGGTCCAATAACCGTTACGCCGCGTGCGATAAGAAGGGCCAGGTTCGCTTGTGTGGCGGGGTGATTATACATGTAATGGTTCATCGCGGGCGCAATAAATACGGGTTTATCGTTGGCTAAAAGAGTTGTGGTTGCCAAATCATCCGCCTGACCATGGGCCATTTTTGCTATAATATTGGCGGTCGCGGGAGCAACTAAAATAAGGTCTGATGCACGCGAGAGCCGAATATGGCCCATTTCATTTTCATCTGTCAGTGAGAATAAATTCTGATAAACTTTTTCTTCGCTGACGGCTTGTAAAGCTAGTGTGGTAACAAATTCAGCTCCGCCTTGGGTCAGTAAACATCGCACGAGTAGCCCCCGTTCGCGCAAACGACGAACAAGATCAGGGCACTTATAAGCAGCAATACCGCCCGAGACGATTAAAAGAATACGTTTGCCATCCATCATATGGGGTACCAAATTATTTCACGAAAAGTTTGTGTTGATAACCTAATAAGGTCCCGGCTTCGGTACAAGGTCTTTATTTATGGAGCTTCGAACAGGGAGAGAAATTTGGATATTAAATATGGGTTTGGATTTATTAACTTATTGTGGCCAAATAAAAAATTCATTGGTAGCCTAGAAAAATTTAATAGCGACAGCGATCGAGGTAAAGAATAAAATAATGACCCAAAGCGATTGTAAAACCCGGGGTTGGCTGGTTTCGCCGTGCAGGGCACGAATGGTACTGGGGTGAATTTTGATGTGCCCATCAGACATCATTTGGGCGCCTTGCTCCAACCCATCCAGAATGCGTGGAAGCCGCTCAATAGCATCATTTAGGTTGACAATGGTATCGCGGATGCGGGCTTGGGGGCCTAGGTTGTCGACCATCCAATTTTCAATCAAAGGCCGGGTTAAAAACCACATGTTGGCTTCAGGGCATAATTTACGCGCTGTACCCTCAGCCACCAACATGGTTTTTTGTAGTAATAATAATTGAGGCTGGGCTTCCATTTGGAAAGTTTCTGTTATTTGGAACAATTGGCCTAATAAAAGAGCGATAGATATTTCATTTTGTGGACGATCCAAAATGGGCTCGCCTATTGAACGGCAGGCTTGGGTGAAAATGTCTAGAGATTGATTGGCTGGAACCCATCCGGCTTTGAAATGAATTTCAGCAGCCCGGCGATAATCCCGGTTTAGGAAAGCCACAAGCACTTCCCCAATTGTTTTTCGGGTCTGTAAATCAAGGCGCCCCATGATGCCAAAATCAACGGCAGCAATTTGCCCCTGTGGCGTAACGAACATGTTTCCGGGGTGTACGTCGGCATGAAAAAAGCCATCCCTGAAGACTTGGCGAAAGGAAGCTGCGGAGGCTTTTTCTAAAATGACCAAGGGGTCATGTCCGGCGGCAATGATCGCATCTCGGTCATCCAAACCACAACCCGATACCCAGTCTGTGGTTAGAACACGCCCAGCGGTTAAGGACCATTCCACATTTGGAACGATAAAATCGGGGTCGTTCTCAAAATTTTCAGCCAATTCAGCACAGGCCGCAGCTTCGAAACGTAAGTCCATTTCAAGCTCAACCGTTTCGGCAATGGTTTCAACCATTTCAACAGGTTTTAAGCGCCGCAAGTCCGGTCGTGCACGCTCAACCAAGTGGGCAGCCCAACGGAATAGGCCCATATCGCGTTGGAAGGCCTCTTCAATCCCGGGACGTAAAACCTTGACGGCAACATCGTGGCCATCGTGAGTAATTGCGCGGTGGACTTGGGCAATCGATGCGGCGGCCAAAGCCTCGTCATTGAACTCAGCAAACAAACTATCAACCGTCGCACCTAATTCCCGTTCTATGGTGCGCCTCGCTTCTGTTCCTGAAAAGGGGGGCAAGCGATCTTGTAAGTCCGATAAATCTTGGGCTAATTCTTTGCCTAATAAATCAGAGCGTGTCGATAACGTTTGGCCAAATTTGATAAAACTAGGCCCGGCCTCATTTAAAGCGCGAGCTAAGCGTTGTCCGGGGCGGCCTTCGACATTTCGCTTCGATATTAGTTTTGCCAATGTCACATAGACGGGTGCAACTTTTAGATATTCAAGGGCAAACAACGCATCGTGACGGGCGATAATGCGGGCAATAGCAATAAAGCGGCCAATATGTGTAAAAGCTTCGAACATGTTAAAACTCACACACGCCAAGCAGAGTGGATTGCAGCAATACCAAACGATAGATTGCGGTAGGTAACTTGCGATAGGCCCGCATCCGAAATCATTTGTTGAAATCGCAGTTGATCCGGAAATTTGCGGATACTTTCAGCCAAGTACTGGTATGCTTCTCGGTCATTGGCAATTTGCCCGCCGAGCCACGGTAACACTTTGAACGAATAAATATTGTAAGGCTTTTCTAATAAGGGTAAGGCGACGCGAGAAAACTCTAGACACAAAAAGCGCCCGCCCGGCTTCAAAACCCGCCGAGCTTCGGATAAAGCCTTATCAATATGGGTAACGTTTCGGATACAAAACGCTATTGTATAAGCGTCGACACTGGAATCTTCTATTGGTAAATGTTCGGCGTCGCCATTGATCCATTTAAGGCCTTTTAAATGGCCCTCATTAATTGCCCGGTTACGGCCATGGGTCAGCATTTCTTCATTTATATCGCAAACAGTTACTTTATTGCCGCCTTTATCTAGGAACTTAAAGGCAATATCACCCGTTCCGCCACCGACATCTAATAAAGTCATATCCCCATGGGGGCGTAGCCAGTCGATCAGGGTGTTTTTCCATAATCGATGAACGCCTAAGCTCATCATGTCGTTCATCATGTCGTAATTCGAAGCAACACTGTTAAAGACGCCTTTTACTACGGACGCTTTTTCGCTATCTAAGACATCTTGGAAGCCGAAATGGGTTGTTTTGGGATCGTTGGTGTTTTTTACTGTCATAGTCGGACAATAACCCAAGCTTTCCCGGTAAGCTAGTGGTATCAATTTAGAACTTGGAAAGCCAAATTAAATGCCTGAATTACCAGAAGTTGAAACGGTTCGTCGCGGATTAGCCCCAGCCTTAGAAGGGCATACATTGTCCCGAGTTCAAATGTATCGGCCCAATTTACGGTTCCCTTTTCCTGATGGTTTTGGCCAACGGCTGACTGGAAAAACGGTGAAGTCCGTTGAACGTCGTGCAAAATTTTTACTGATCACTTTGGATGATGGAACGGTTTTAATTTCGCACCTAGGTATGTCGGGCAGTTTTCGCATTTATGAAGCCGACCCACCCGCATTGGATAAGCATGACCATGTTGTGTTTCAGGTCTCTAACGGGTTTGAAATCCGCTATAATGACCCACGACGCTTTGGCTTTATGGACCTAACGACAGAAGCGGAAATGCCGGATCACCCGATGCTTTTAAAAATTGGACCGGAACCGGTTCATCCGGGGTTAACTGGGTCAGAACTGGCTGAGCGCTTGAAAAATAAAGTTGCCCCCATAAAAGCTGCCTTATTAGATCAAAGAGTAATCGCTGGAATTGGAAATATTTATGCCTGCGAAGCTTTGTTTATGGCAGGGATTTCGGCGAAACGAAAAGCAAGCACCGTTCAAGGCGGGCGTGCTGATAAATTGGCGGCGGCAATTCAAGAAGTTTTGTTGAAGGCGATAGAGGCCGGGGGGGCATCGTTGAAAGATCATCGGCAAACGTCGGGCGAGTTGGGATATTTTCAGCACAGCTTTCAAGTTTACGGACGCGCTGGGGAGGCTTGCTCTGTTTGTGTGCCGGACGTTCCTATTAGCAAAATGACGCAATCGGGTCGCTCAACATTCTTTTGTCCCCGTTGCCAAAGATAGTGGTGTAAGAAAACAATGAAAATTTTAAGCATCCTTTTATGTACTTTATTTTTAATCAACGCTTTGACTATTGGTTTGATGGGGCATCCGGCTTTGGCGCAATCTCAAGCACCTGATTTTATAAATGTGATAGAAGGCTTACCTTTAATGCCTGGCCTTATCGAAGATGTTGATAGTGCAATGAGCTTTGATACAGCAAACGGGCGCATTGCAGAAACCATTGCGTCCGGTCAAGTCGAGCCTGGAAATATCCTTGGATATTACAAGCGTGCTTTGCCTCAGTTGGGCTGGAAACGCCTTAACGCAACGCGTTACCAGCGGGAAGATGAAGTTTTGATTATTGATATTACGAAGGACAACGGTGGGGCGGTTCCAGTGTTGGTTTATTTCAGGCTATACCCGACAAAGACAAAATAACCACGATTGTTGATATACGACACTTGACGTTTCTCAAAACGCCCTATATAAGCCTGCCCATCAACAGAATAACAAAGGTTTCAAAACCATGGCCAATCATTCATCGGCTAAGAAAAGAATTCGTCAAACAGAACGTCGCACGGAAGTTAACCGTCAACGTATTGGTACAATTCGCACCGGTCTTCGCAAAGTAGAAGAAGCAATTGCAGTTGGCGACAAAACGGTTGCAGACGCGGCATTTCGTGCAGCTCAACCGTTATTAATGAGCGGTGTGTCAAAGGGTGTTATGCCCGCCAACACTGTGTCACGTAAACTGTCTCGATTGTCGAAGCGAATTAAAGGTTTATCCGCTTAAGTCCTTAAGTTTAAACGATAGTTTGTATTGAGCCATGTGGCTTAGCCGCATGGCTTTTTTGCGTTCAAATTTTAAGACAGTATTTCAAAGTCAGGGACTCGGGCCAGGGCCCAATGTCAAGAAAATTATTTTACATGTTCTTGTCTAAACGCTGTTGTCAGAATATGAAACAATCCGTAGTGTGCAATAAAACAAGAAGTGCGTATTTGTGTCGTTACTAAACTAAGTGCAAAAACATAATTTGTTTGCAAGCAGTTGATGAACTGAGAACTGGTAGTTAATTATATTGAATTAAGCAATTAAGTTGATCTATTTAACAAAAGAGTTCTGGAGTGCATACGTTAAAATGGTGATTTAAACCCTAAATTAAATGAAAATCAGCCATTAAAGGGGCTACTCAGTACACGTTAAATTTTGTCTTAGTTGGAAAAAGTAAAGATTTACCTGACTGAAATCTGGGGTAAACAGAGTGCTGATGTGGGTTGTCAGGAAATTTGTTGGGGCGAAGAAATGTATCATATCATAGTAAATAAAATAAAAACGGTTCGGGCTCAATGACTATATCGATAGACGCTACCGTAAACGGCGCACAAGCTGATGGAACTAATATGGAAGAATTGAAATCTGAATGGCAACGGGTTGCTGCGCAGTTGCAAGAAACAATCGGCGAAGCGGCGTTTCAAAGCTGGATTAAACCTATTTCTGTACGTGGTTTGCGCGATGGAATGGTCCGCGTTTCGGTGCCAACTCGGTTCATGCGTGATTGGGTTGTCGCCCATTATAGCGAGCGCATTACAGAATTGTGGAAGAGTGAAAACGATACCGTTCAAAGCGTTGATATTAGCATTTTCACGGACCGGGCTCAAAAGGCAGAAAAATCGCCAGAAGCCTCAGCGCCAGTCGCTCAAAAGACCTTAAAAATTATAACCCCATCAGGACGCGTTTCACAATCTGCAGAAATTAGCGCAAGCTTGGATCGACGATTTACGTTTGATAAATTTGTTGTTGGTAAGCCAAACGAATTTGCCTATGCCGCCGCCTGTCGGGTTGCGGAAACGACCACTTCCAACCCCTTCAACCCGTTATTTTTATATGGCGGTGTTGGCCTTGGTAAAACACATATGATGCATTCAATTGCTTGGCATATTCGCGAGCAAACACCTCACCGTAACGTCATTTATTTATCTGCTGAAAAATTCATGTACCGGTTCATCCGTGCATTGCGCGAACAAACAACTGTTGATTTTAAAGAACAATTTCGTTCGGTTGATGTGTTGATGATCGATGATGTACAATTTATTGCTGGCAAAGATTCAACCCAAGAAGAATTTTTCCATACGTTCAATGCGCTTGTCGATGAAGGCCGTCAAATTGTGCTTTCAGCGGATAAATCGCCGTCTGATATTGAGGGCATGGAAGAGCGTTTGGTGTCGCGCCTGAATTGTGGTTTGGTCGCGGACATCCATGCAACAACGTACGAGCTCCGGCTTGGTATCCTGCAATCTAAAGCTTTGCACTTTTCGTCTGAGATCCCACCAAAAGTTTTGGAATTTTTAGCCCATAAAATTACGGCTAATGTACGTGAACTTGAAGGGGCGCTTAATCGCGTTGTGGCGCATTCTCAATTGGTTGGACGCGATATCACATTAGAGGCCACTCAAGACGTGCTACATGATCTTTTGCGGGCAAATGATCGCCGGGTAACGATTGAAGAAATCCAAAAGCAGGTCGCATCGCATTTTAATATACGAATGGCAGACATGCATTCTGCACGCCGTGCCAGATCGGTCGCTAGACCGCGCCAAGTCGCTATGTATTTGGCTAAGCAATTGACCTCACGCTCCTTGCCTGAAATTGGTCGGAAGTTCGGTGGGCGTGATCATACAACCGTTATGCACGCAGTTCGGAAAGTCGATGAGCTTCGTGAACACGACCCAAGTTTCGCTGAAGATGTTGAGCTTTTGAAGCGTATGCTTGAGGGTTAATCTCCTTTAATTTCGAAGAAAATATTCCGGATCAGAAGCTTGAATAATACAAATGTAAATTCATTGTATTTTTATGAGCGAAAAAGCTTACTGTTCCGGGGGCTTCTGGTATAATGGCCTGCACATATGGGTAAGTAATTCCGGCTTTGTATTCAGCTAAGAAGCCGGGTTTCAATATTTCGGTAAATTGTATGCTAAAGGCTTGAGAATAAACCATGAAAATTACTATTGAACGGTCTGAATTGATTAAATCTTTGGGCCATGTACAAAGCGTTGTTGAGCGCCGTAACACAATTCCGATTCTCTCAAATGTTAAAATTGAAGCAGCGGAAGGGCGCTTAACCCTAAATGCAACGGATATGGACTTGGATATGGTCGATTCTGTTGGTGCCAATGTGGAAACACCAGGAGCAATTACGGTATCTGCGCACACGCTGTATGATATTGTTCGCAAGCTCCCTGAAGGCAGTCAGGTCGAGCTGAATGCGTCCGGTGATGGTCAAATGCAATTGAGCGCCGGGCGTTCACGGTTTACATTATCGTGCCTGCCAACCGATGAATTTCCGGTCCTTTCTGGGGGCGAATTACCTCATAATTTTAATGTGACCGCAGCCGAGCTTCGTTCTTTAATTGATCGCACAAAATTTGCAATTTCAACGGAAGAAACCCGTTATTATTTGAACGGCATTTATTTACATAAAGCGGATCGTGATGGCGTTGATGTCTTGCGCGCCGTTGCGACGGACGGGCACCGTTTGGCTAGTGTTGAAGCGCCGTTACCTGCGGGATCAGAAAATATGCCGGGAGTTATTGTGCCGCGTAAAGCGGTGACGGAACTGCGCAAATTGATTGACGAATCGGGTGATGAAGTCGCGATTTCTATGTCAGAAAGTAAAATTCGCTTTTCCTTCGATAACGCGGTTTTGACGTCCAAATTGATTGATGGCACTTTTCCTGATTACCAGCGGGTTATCCCATCGGGCAACGACAAAGATATGGAAGTGAATTGCAAGTTGTTCTCTGATGCGGTTGACAGGGTATCGGCTATCTCGTCTGAAAAGTCCCGGGCGATTAAGCTGGTCTTGTCCAGAGGATTGTTAGCGCTTTCAGCGTCGAGCCCAGAACACGGCAGCGCAGAGGAAGAAATTGAGGTCATTTACGAAGGTGATTCAGTGGAAATCGGCTTTAATTCAGCTTATTTACTCGATATCACAAGGCAAATTGAAGGTGATACCGCTCTCGTTTCGTTAGCCGATGGCAATTCGCCAACTATTTTGCGCGAAATGGATGATGCCAGCGCCATTTATGTCATCATGCCCATGCGCGTTTAAGCGGAGGGGATAAGCTGCAGCAGAACTCCACTTTGGCAACAATTGACAATACTTTGTCAACAGTCGATAAAAATGGCGAACGGGTGGTGCCGCGTGGTGCGAATCTAATTCGCCGGTATGCGATTAATCGCCTGACGCTAACCCATTTCAGAAATTATCCTAGTTTACGGATCGAGGCGGATGGGCGTCCCATTGTTTTGACGGGGGCTAATGGCGCTGGGAAAACAAATATTCTAGAAGCCATTTCGTTGTTGGTTCCGGGTCGGGGTTTGCGGCGCGCAAAATTATCAGAAATGGCCAACGATCAAGGCCCAGGCGATTGGGGCGTTGCGGCCAAAATAACAACACCAAATGGTCCCGTTGATTTGGGCACCGGCTTTATTGCCGATAGCTCGGGAAAACGGGAAAAGCGTCTGGTCCGTGTTGATGGTGAAAACGTATCAAGCCAATCCGCGCTTTCTACTTACATGAGCACGCATTGGCTAACACCGCAAATGGACCGGCTATTTGCAGATGGTGTCTCGGCGCGCAGGCGGTTTATGGATCGTTTGGTTTTTGCTTGGGACCCAGCCCATGCAGGACGGGTTCAATCTTTTGAGCAATCGATGCGGGAACGGCTTAGAATTTTAAAAGATCATAACGAACCTGATTTGGGCTGGTTGAAAACGCTTGAAGCAGGGATGGCCGAACGGGCGATGGCCGTCGCCGCAGCAAGACGAGAGTTAATCTCAAGATTGGCCCCCTCAGCCGAAGACGGTTTAGGGCCTTTTCCCGGCGCATTGCTTTCATTGCACGGTGAAATTGATGACTGGTTAGATAATGGCCCGGCACTTGAGGCCGAAGATCGGTATAGGGCTAAGTTGGCCGGAGACAGAGGGCACGATAAAATAGTGGGGCGTACGCATTCAGGTCCACACCGCACGGACTTGGTTGTGCGCCATGCTGTGAAGGGTCAAGCAGCAGCCTTGTGTTCAACGGGCGAACAAAAAGCGCTGTTAATTGCGATCGTTCTCGCCAACGCAACATTACGGGGCCGCGAAGAAGGCAGCATTCCGGTTTTGTTATTAGATGAAGTAACGGCTCATTTGGATGAATACCGGCGCGAAGCATTGTTTGATCATTTGGTCGGGCTGGGCGCACAAGTTTGGTTGACTGGAACCGACGATAGTTTGTTCGGCGCCCTTAAAGAACAAGCACAAATATTTGAGATATGTAACGGTGGCCTGAAACCAAACGCCAATTAATTTTTTTTACGCACGATTACAGAGACGGAAACAACAATGACGAATGAGCCAACAGAACTTAACCCGGAACAAAACACTGAAGCACCAGTTGAAGAGATGAGCACCGAATATAATTCTGACTCTATTAAAGTTCTGAGGGGCCTTGATGCGGTTCGTAAACGCCCCGGCATGTACATCGGAGATACCGACGATGGCTCAGGGTTGCATCATATGGTGTATGAGGTTGTTGATAACGCAATTGACGAAGCATTAGCCGGCCATTGCGATATTGTCAAAGTTATACTAAACGGCGACGGGTCCGTATCGGTCAGTGATAATGGCCGAGGAATACCGGTTGACGTTCATAAGGAAGAAGGCGTTTCAGCAGCTGAAGTTATTATGACGCAACTTCACGCAGGTGGTAAATTCGACCAGAACTCATATAAGGTGTCTGGCGGATTGCACGGCGTTGGTGTTTCGGTTGTGAACGCTTTATCTGATTGGTTAGAGCTTAAAATTTGGCGTGATGGCAAAGAACATTTAATCCGTTTTATTAATGGTGATGCAGAAGCACCGCTAAGAATTACAGGCGATGCGCCTTTCCAAGAAGATGGCTCTGTATTAACAGGCACCGAACTTAAATTTCATGCGTCGGCTGAAACGTTCTCGAATACAATATATGTTTTAGGTACGTTGGAGCATCGATTACGAGAATTGGCCTTTTTAAATTCTGGTGTTCATTTACAATTGATAGATGACCGCGGCGTTGAACAAGTGGTCACTGATTTGCATTACGACGGCGGACTGGAAGCGTTTGTTAAATACTTAGACCGCTCGAAACAAAGATTGCATGATAACGTTATTGCCATCATTGGTGAAAAAGATGGCATTACGGTTGAGTGCGCTATGCAATGGAACGATAGCTATCATGAATCGACGCTCTGCTTTACGAACAATATTCCCCAGCGCGATGGCGGTACGCACTTGGCGGGGTTTCGGGGCGCGCTAACTAGAACCATTAATAACTACGCGGTCAATTCTGGAGCCGCTAAAAAAGCAAAAGTTAGTATTACTGGTGACGATGCCCGCGAAGGTATGACGTGTGTGTTATCAGTCAAAGTTCCTGATCCTAAATTCTCGTCACAAACGAAAGATAAATTGGTTTCGTCTGAAGTGCGGCCCGTTGTTGAATCCCTAATTAGTTCTACATTAGATCAATGGTTTGAAGAGCATCCGGGAGACGCCAAGCGCGTGGTAGATAAAATTGTTGAGGCAGCAGCAGCCCGTGAAGCCGCTAAAAAAGCACGTGAATTGACGCGGCGTAAAGGGGCTTTAGATATCAGCTCGTTGCCAGGTAAATTGGCCGATTGCCAAGAACGCGATCCAGCGCTTTCTGAACTGTTCATCGTGGAGGGTGACTCAGCTGGCGGCTCTGCTAAGCAAGGGCGACACAGAAAGAACCAGGCAATTTTACCTTTGCGTGGTAAAATTTTAAACGTTGAGCGTGCTCGGTTTGATAAGATGTTGAGCTCAACCGAGATTGGTACGTTGATCACGGCGCTTGGAACCGGAATTGGTCGCGATGATTTTAATGCTGACAAATGCCGTTACCATAAAATCATCATAATGACCGATGCTGATGTTGATGGAAGTCACATCCGAACTTTGTTGCTGACGTTCTTCTATCGGCAAATGCCACAACTGATTGAAAACGGGTTTTTGTATATTGCTCAGCCTCCGTTATATCGGGCAAAACGTGGAAACTCTGAAGTCTATTTGAAAGATGACCGGGCCCTAGAAAATCATTTGTTCAATTCAGCCATCGGCGATGGGGCTGTGTTTACGACCCATGATGGCGCACAAATGGCCGGACAAGATTTGCGCGCGACAATTGACGAATGTCGTGAGATAAAAGAACTATTGGTCCATTTAGCTCAACTTGTTCCGGTCCATATTTTGGAACAAGCAGCAATTTCTAGCGCACTTGACCCAAAACTTTTATCCAACGCTACACGCGCAACAGAAGCGGCTGAATATATTGCAAAACGATTGGATGGCTTATCTGTAGAGACAGAACGCGGTTGGGAAGGTGTTTACAGCGGCGAAGGAAACTTAGAGTTTAAGCGGACAATGCGCGGTGTTACGGAACGCCATGCCATTAATGGAGCTCTTATTCGCTCGTCTGATGCGCGCCGCTTAAATGAAAAAGCTGGGCGCTTGCAGGAATTGTTCGCAACAGCTGGAAAGATGGTCGCTAAAGAAAAAGAACATACGATTAATGGCCCCGTATCGATGATTGATAAGATCCTTGAAATTGGCCGTAAAGGGTTGAGTTTCCAGCGGTATAAGGGACTGGGTGAGATGAACCCAGAACAGCTTTGGGAAACAACGTTGGACCCGAACGTTCGATCGTTGCTGCAAGTGTGCGTTAATCATGCAGATGACGCCGAAGACGTATTCTCAACCTTAATGGGCGACGTTGTCGAACCCCGCCGCGAGTTTATTCAAAGCAACGCGTTGAAAGTTGCGAACTTAGACGTTTAATCTGTTTGTTGGGGGCACATAAAATGCGTTAGGTAATAATTTGTAACCCTAAAAAGGTATTGTAGATTTAGTTATAGAGTGAGTTGGCCTCACCTATAATAAGAGAATATAGTTGTATCATACAGGTTCATAATCTGAAGGTCATTGGTTCAAACCCAACCCCTGAATCTAAATTTTTTCTATAAAAATCAATTAGTTATAAGAAGAAACCGTCTCAAAAGAGACGGTTTCTTCTTCTTTCTAAAAATTTTTTTGACAAGGATAGTTGATAAAAA
>CALJEW010000172.1 GCA_938074585.1 uncultured Rhodospirillales bacterium
GGGATACTTTGGGGTGCAAGTTTAACCATAGACATTCGGCTGGATTGATTTCACTTCCTTCGGATGATCCAGCGCTTCGAACCAATTTAAATACTTACCGTCCTTTGGAATGCCGTCATTGAAGCCAGCACCTTTCAGTGTGTTTTCCAAGCGCATCAACCAGCGCGATGCGACCGTTGGTGATCCGTCAACACGTTCCGAACGGGTCATTAAAACATTCGGTGCGGCGAAAGCTTGAACAAAATCGTGAGCCGTTAAACCAACGTGGCGTTCCGGTTGCGGCAACCCCAATTGGGCCATCATCGGTCGGCTCATCCAAGGGCTGGCTTCTGATTGTGGTGGCCATGTGCCTTCGTTAAGGCCACTTAAAATAACCAAATCGGTACGTTGTAATCGGGCCTCCATCAAACCCAGAACAAAAATTCGTGGGTGCAACCCAAAATGCGAACGCACCGCCCGCCCAGCCATCAACCCATCTAATAATGCAGGGTATGACGCGGGTTCGATCTCTGCCATTACGGAGGCATGCTGCAACAGCTCAGCGGTAAAACCAGCCAAACCCTCCCCCGCATCACCAACCCAAATTTGCCCAGCGCCTTCATCTGAATTAGTCGCCGCCAACGCTTCAACCAAACGAATATGGGCCCGTACTAAATCCCATAATCCCGCCATCGGTTTCTGCACCAATTGATCCATGTCGCGCGCTGCATACTCTATGGCGTTGATCAATTCAATCAACTCATGAGAAGTTTTTTCATTCTCGGCCAAGGCCAAACGCAAACCTTTAATACCCGGTCCCGGGCGCGGTCCGCGCAATGTGGACTGCTCAAGTTCGCGGACCAGCCGCCTAAATTTGGCTCGCTCCATACCCCCCGCGGTCAACGGATGTTTGAGCGCTGATAACAACGCAACAGGCGCATACTGCTGACCAACCATTCGGGCGGTCACCCGAAAAAAAGATCCGGCGGGGCTCATACCCAAGGGCTGTCCGCCACTATCATCAACATTAATTTGCCACCGCCTAAGCTCTGACGCAACGCGCCGGGCTAATGATCGGTCGGGAGTTACTAAGGCAACTGTTTTTGTTGGTGTTTCTAAAGTTTGACGAATAGCCAACGCTATAACACCGGCTTCTTCGCGCGACGTTGGGCAATCAATGCGGAGACAATTATCAAAAGATGCCTCCGATACTTCGCCCAAATCAGGCATTTCCGCATTGGCAGGAGATAGAGCAATGCGTGCTAAAGCCAAACGTTCTGACGTCATATCTTTTGGATTTACTGACCAGCTTATAACATCACGACGTTGGACGCCCAAATGATTGAGCAATCGAGACAAGCCAAATTGTGGATGATGGGCTTCGAGTTTTTGCCAAGCGGCTTCAGGTAAACTTTGATCAAGGCCCGGCAAAACAACGCGGCCATTTGTCATGTTAGATATGGCCATCAACAAATCCGCAGTTGCAGGAATACTCCCCGTTGATCCGGCGCCAATAACTATACCACTAGGCGGGTCTTGGCGCCACAATCTGGTTTGGGATTTTAACAATCGGTTGCGCCGATCCGCTGGGTCTATCGTTCCTTCGCTTTCCAAAATCCCCGGCCATTCTTTGGTTAAAATTTCTAAAAACTTTATCGTTTCTTGCCAGTGTCCCGAATAGGCATCGGGGGCCAAGGTTGCAAATTTGGAAAAATCTAATTGCTCTGTGTGCAATTGATCAAGCAACTTTGCGAGTTCAATCGCTAAGCGCACGGCTTGATCAGGTGTTGTATCTCCCTTTGCCATGACCATTCGAGCTAACAATAATTGACGCCTGAGGTTCGAGATAGCGGGAGGGATTTCTAATGGATTAACGCCAACAACGTCATCCGTCCCGGCATCGGACAAAAGCAACAATTCATCTTCATCAACATCGCCAATGGGTGACATGTGGGGAAGAAGCGTTGGTTTCCCTTTGCTCAAACGTAAAAAAGCTTCACGCAAAGATCGGCACGCACGGCGTGTTGGCAATAAAACATGAACAGCGCTTAATTGTGCCGGATCGTGTTCGGTAAGGTCAGAAATTCCAATAGCAAGGGTATCAACAAAAGGTAAATCAGCGGGAATAGTAAATATAGCTGGGCGCTTTATATCATCCAATTCGTTCGTCATCACTTAACGGTGTTTAACACCGGCATATCGATATTTCATAAAGCCTTCAACTTCACCAAGCCCTTCAGGTGTGCCCACATGAAACCATTCGCCATCATGAACCATGCCGTACAATCGGCCCGCCTCAATCGCGGTGTTGTAAACCACGTTCAATGAAAAAGGGCCGTCTGGTGTATCAGTAAAAACTTTGGGTTTTAATATTTGAAGACCAGTAAACAGCCAAGGCGAAACTTCTAATTCAGGCCGACGTGTTAATTGACCATTGGGATCAGCATAAAAATCACCCTGCCCTTCATAACCATTTGCATCGACCGTTGAATGGAGAATAAGCAAAGCATCCATTTTTTCGGGGTCCCATTGCTCAAGCGCACGGGTCATCATTTGCTGCGGGCCATTGAGCCAAAGCGAATCGCAATTAATCACCCAAAACGGATCGCTTCCCAATTGCCCCAGCGCGTGTTTAACCCCGCCCCCGGTTTCTAAAAGTTCATCACGTTCCCATGAAAAATTGATTTTTGGGTTTTCACGATGATTCAGTTGGCGCTCAACCTGGTCCCCTAAATAATGCAAATTCACAACAACGTCCGTAACTCCGCCTTCGACCAAACGATCGATGGCATGATCGATAAGTGTTCGGCCATCCACCTTGACCAACGGCTTGGGCGTAATGGCAGTAATCGGGCGCATGCGCGTGCCTAAACCAGCGGCTAAGATCATTGCGGTTTTAAGGGGGGCTGTTATAGTGTTCATGCATCCTCGTGTGCTTTGGTTAGTGGCAAATCGCGAAGCGGCGGTGGGACGAAAGCATCGAACCAGTCCCGAACCGATGCCATTATAGGATGCCTGAGGCTTCTTTCCAATAGCCGCCAGACCCTTGGGATGTGTATTAAATAATTTGGCTTTCCATCCCTAACCAAAAGCCGGACGAAAATTCCAATCACTTTGGTATGACGCCCTGCACCTAAAATGGCATAAATGGCATCAAAGGCATGGCGCGCCGCGCCCGGTTCTGCCAAATCATCAAACGCCGCATAATAGCGCGCTTTTAAAATTTCGATCAGATCATCGTCCATATCGCGCCGGGCATCCTCTAATAACGACATCAAATCATATGCCTGAGCCCCCACCAAAGCATCTTGAAAATCCAATAACCCACAGGCTTTTATACCTGATTTTCCATCAAGAAAAATCATGTTATCAACATGAAAATCTCGCAATACCAAGCACTTGGATTGAGATTGAACGTAGTCAAACAGCTCCTCCCAAATGGTTTCATAAGCAATGAGTGCATCCGGAGCCAACAGTTCTGACGAGACATGAGGCAGATACCAATCGGTAAAAATGCGAACCTCACCCAATAGCATTTTCAAATCATACGCGGGCCAATCTTTGGGGATTTGTTGTTCGACAGGGCATTTATGAAGATGGATTAAGGTATCAACAGCTAGCTCATAAAGAGCCTGTTCTTGTGCTGGGGATTGGTTGAGGACTCGGGTGTAGGTGTCGTCACCAAAATCTTCTAATAACAAAAAACCCTGTTCTGTGTTTTGGGCATAAATTTCTGGCGTACTGAGGCCGAGGCTTAAAAGATGTTCGGCAATCCGGATAAACAGGCTGGTGTCTTCTTGAGGAGGTGGCGCATCCATAAAAACAGCGACGCGATTACCATCCACCAAGCGTTCATACCGCCTAAAAGAAGCATCGTCAGCTAATACGGAGCGGTGTTCCGGTTGCCATCCGTTATCTGCCAAAAAAGCATTGATCGCATTTTTTCTCTCAGGCATGTATATTGGCTTTCATATTAAATAGCATGAATTTTACCTTCGTTGATCACATCCGCAACCCGGGCCAGCCAATACCCGTGGCCGGTCAAACGAACCAAGCGTGAATTGGCGCGCACCCCTTGTTTGATTTCAATATCCAAGCGGTCTTTGGGCAAATAACTGCCCAACCGTTCTGGCCATTCAACTAAAACTGAACCATCCGCCATGGCATCCTCGAACCCCAATTCCAATGTTTCATCCGGGTTATTTAAGCGATAGAGATCAAAATGATAAATCGGTACTGGGTCACATTCGTAGTGCTGAACCAATGTGAATGTTGGGCTTGGGACTTCTTCAGCTTGGCCTGCGCGGGCCCGGATGAATGCCCGAGCAAACACCGTTTTACCGACGCCTAAGGTGCCATAAAGCGCCACCATATCGCCTACACCGCAGATATCTACAATTTTCACCGCCAACGCTATGGTAGCAGCTTCATTAGCAATATCTATGTCGGTATGGGTATCTAGTTCATCATGAAACATGGTTGATTATTATCTATCCCTTACCCTTTGAGCAAGCGCTTGCAGAAGACGGCCATCAGCGGCATTTTAAACGGATACAGAATTAAAGGCTGCATTTTGACCAAACAACAAGTTATCAAAACAGACGTTGCTATTATTGGCGCAGGGCCAGTGGGCCTTTTTTCTGCCTTTCAGTGCGGAATGGCAGGCCTGAAGTGCCACATTATCGACCCGCTGGATGCACCGGGCGGGCAATGCATTGCGCTGTATCCGGAAAAGCCGATTTACGATATTCCGGGATACCCCAAAATTATGGCGGCGGAACTGATTGAAAAGTTAACCAATCAAGCGGCCCCTTTTGCACCCCAATATCACATGGGGCATATGGTATGTGGGCTAGAGAAATTAGCTGATGGGGGCTGGCAATTGACGACATCAAAAGAAGCTATCTTCAATGTTGGCGCAGTGATCATTGCCGCCGGTGTTGGGGCGTTTCAGCCTAAATCCCCGCCGTTGGATGGGTTAGAGAAGTATGAGCGCATGGGGCCCGGTGCGGGTATCAATTATTTTGTAAAAAATATTGATGCGTACACTAATAAGAACGTAGTCATTGCGGGCGGCGGCGATTCAGCCGTTGATTGGGCCTTGGCGCTGGTTGATGTTGCAAAATCAGTTTCATTTGTCCATCGGCGCGAGCGTTTCCGTGCCCATGAGGCCAGCTTAACCACTTTGCGCGAGTTTGCTGAATCTGGGAAAATCAACTTGGTTGTGCCCTATCAATTAACCGGTTTGTTAGGCGATGAAACAGCTCTTCACGCCGTTCAGGTTGAAGGTTTTGATAACAAAACCGAAGATTTAAACGCCGATGTGCTTTTGGCCTTTTATGGCTTATCTCAGAAGCTCGGCCCGATTGCCGATTGGGGGCTGGGTATTGAAAATAGGCGGATTACAACCGACCCGACAACAGCCAAAACCAATCAACCAGGTCTTTTTGCCATTGGCGATGTGGCCGTATATCCTCATAAACGAAGGCTTATTTTAACCGGTTTTTCAGAAGCCGCATTTGCAGCTGAAGCGGCTCATAATCATATTCATCCTAATATTCTCTTAAAATTCCAACATTCCACAACAAAAGGTCTACCCGCTAATGATTGACGTTGAGAAAGCCAGAGCGGAGACCCCCGGAACTGAAAACGTTTTGCACTTTAATAATGCTGGTGCGGCTTTAATGCCGGGTGAGGTTGTTGATGCGTTAAAAGATCACATCGATTTAGAAGCCGAAATTGGCGGATATGAAGCCGCCGCCCAAACCATCGACGCCGATGCCCATACGTATGATGCCATCGCCGGTTTGATCAATTGTAAAACAACTGAAGTGGCATTTGTTGAAAATGCCACTGTTGGCTGGTCCGGTGCCTTTTATGGGTTGGCAAACACCTTTAAATCCGGCGATCGAATTTTGACGGCGCGAGCTGAATACAGCAGCAATTACATAGCGTACTTACAAATCGCTGAACGGACCGGAATCAAAATTGACGTCATTCCTGATGATGAAACGGGGGCCTTATCGCCCAGTGCCTTGGAAAATATGATCGATGATCGGGTTAAACTAATTTCTATCACCCATGTGCCAACCAACGGAGGACTGATCAATCCGGCGGTTGCGGTTGGAAAAATCGCAAATGCATTGGGAGTTCCTTATTTACTAGATGCGTGTCAATCCGTAGGGCAAATGCCTATTGATGTGGCTGAAATTGGCTGCGATATGCTGTCCGCTACGGGCCGCAAGTATTTGCGCGGGCCGCGTGGCACTGGTTTTTTGTATGCAAGTTCACAAATAATGGAAAAGTTCGACCCACCTGTTTTAGATAACCATGCCGCTAAATGGACCGGGCGTAACACTTATGAAATTCGCGGTGATGCGAAACGGTTTGAGAATTGGGAAAATTATACAGCCGGAAAAATTGCGCTTGGCGTAGCAGTTGATTATGCCACGAGCTGGGGGCTAGATAATATTTTCGCTCGCAACCTCCATTTAGCGACGCTTTTCAGGGACCGCTTATCGCAAATACCCGGCGTTACACTCAGAGATTTAGGGACAAGTCCAGGCGCCATTGTGACCTTTACAGTCGATGGAATTGAAGCACCTGATATTACGGCGCGTATGGCCAAATATAAAATCAACATCACCCATTCAACGCTATTTTCGACCCGCTTAGATATGGAAAAACGACACTTAAATACCGTTGTTCGTGCATCGTTACATTACTATAATACAGAACAAGAGATTGATCGGTTTATAGAAAAGTTAACAGTTGAAATTGCTTAATGATCCTATTAGTTGATTTGTATAGAACAATATTTTAAAACTTTTCTCATCCAAGACGTAGCTTATAAGGTCAATACCATTAGATTTATTAAATCACTTTTGAATGTTCATTCGCAATTTTAGACGCGATCAAATTAACGCAAACCATACAAAAACTGGTCAAAGGCACGAATATAAATCAAGATACTTTGCTTGCGGCCGATTGCCTGGACCACCTCAACGAAGTGATCATGTTTTTGGAAATTGTTCCTGATATATAAAGATGCTGGATGACGTCAAAGAATGGCGACCTAAAATCTAAGCTGACCATTTGCGTGAAGCCGTGAAAAACCATTACCGAAGACCGTTTAACGTCCTATGGACCGTTCCAGCGCCATAATTAACGGTGATTTTGGCAAGGAAGAGCTGATCGTAGCCGTTACACTAAATCAAGGCGATATCGACGCACTTTTCGATTAAACCTTTTTATTCTCTCACTATTTGAGCGACGTCTGGCAGCCTGGTTTCGACCGTTGTTCCCCGTCCCACCAACGATTTAACATCAATTGTTCCCCCGTGGCGCTCAACAAAACGTTTAGCAATGGTTAACCCCAACCCAACCCCACGTTCACCATCCTTGGCTGACATATGCGGCTTAGATGCGTCATTGGCGGGGGATGCCCCACCGCCTTTATCAAAAGGATTAAATATCCGTTGCTTATCGGAGCTTGGTATACCAACGCCAGTATCAACCACCCGAATGACCACTTGATCGTTTTCTCGGACCGCACTTAGCGTTATTTTTCCGCGCGGTGGTGTATAGGTGGCGGCATTGGCCATCAAATTATAAACCACTTGTTTCAAGCGCTGCGCATCCCCCGTCATCCAACCAATATCTGGGGCGCAATCAAGCTCTAAACGGATGCTACGCCGTTTGGCCCGATCTTGGATCAAATTAAAGGCTGAAACTAGAAGTCCATGAATATCCACGCTTTCTTGGACCAGTTCTAATTGCCCCGCGTCCATGCTTGCCAGATCCAACACATCACCAACCACAGCCATCATATTTCGGCTGGTTTCTGAAATCGATTTTACATATTCGCTTTGGCGCGAGTTTAATTCACCAAAAAGTTCTTGTGATAGCATATCTGAAAAGCCGATGACTGTGTTTAACGGTGTTCGCACTTCGCGCGATACATCTGCTATAAATTCAGATTTCATCAAATCGGCTTGTTCCATGGCAACCGCCCGATCGCGCAAAGCGTCTTCTACCCGTGCACTGTCGCTGATGTTGACATACGACAATAATACCGCGCCATCGGGCAAGGGCACGTTGACGTATTTAATAGCTTTACCGTTGGTTAAGTCGAGCCGCCCCTCGCTTTGTGCCCGGCTAAGCAATTGCGACGTTATCAAAGATTTGTATTTTTGCCAATCGTCATCGACCCAAACGTCAGCATGATCAGGAGCAAACCGTAAAGACCGTGTATGCTCTAAAATTTCCGACAAATGCGGTTTTGCCGCCAATATGGCCGCATCCAAATTCCAAAGCTCGGCATAAACCGGGTTATGCAACTTCAAGCGCCCATCGCTGCCAAACACCGCGACCCCTTCATGCAAATGGTCCAAGGTCTCGGTTTGTACCGCGCCCAATTCTTTATAAGAACGCTGTAAATCCAAGCTTTCAGAAATATCATCAAAGGTATAAACCAAACCGCCATCGCCGTAAGGTTCGATCTTTTGACGAAGTGCGCGGCCCGACGGCAGATACAGCATTTCCGTATGCGGGTCGAGCAACAGGCTAAACCGGGCGATTTGTTCAGCCTTAAAGGCTCTGAAATCTGGAACTTCGGGAAGCAGTCGATCTTCGCGTTGTTTTTCTAAAACTTCCGCCAAGCTGGGCTTATCCAGCAACCAATGGGGTTCCATCTTCCATAACGTCGCATAGGCCGAATTGGCAAATTCCAAATGGGTATCGGCAGCAAAAATCGCGACTGGGGCAGGCAAGCCTTCCAACACCGCATCACGAGATTGGCGGTGGCGGATAAAGTTGCTTTCCATTTCTTCACGCTCTGACTGATCCAACGCATACCCCAAGGTGCCGCTGTTCTTTTTAACTTCGCCACTGGTTTGCAGGCTCAAGGGAATTTCAGACAATTCAACTAATTGAGCCGTACCGTCGCGGTCGATCAAGCGGCGCTCGCTTGCCCGCTTGCCCAAATTTCGAGCGTGTTCAGCCAAATCCGGTTTTGCTTCAACCACACCCGAAGCGGCGCGGTTTACGAAAGCCAAATTCAACTTCGAGTCTCTTAACCATACCGGGATTGGCATGGCATCTAACAGGGCTGTCAAATGGCGATCATCAAAGGTATCGGCTTTTGACGCTTCCGGAGCAAATTCAGACGTGCCACCAGACGCGGTTAATTCGGTCACATCGCGCATCCAAACCAAATCGGCCTGAACTTCTCCTGCATCATTTTCAGCCCGCTGACCAATGGTTTGGATCAAACGATCTCCAGCTATTAAAACCAAATCAAACGGCGTGCCATTACCACGTAAGGCAGAACACGCGCGTTCTAAAGCTTTTAAGGATTCGCCTTTGAAGTGCACCCGAATATCGTCATAGCGCGAATGAGTGCCTTCTTTTAAATTCAATAACACCGCCAGCTTGCGTGATACTGAGACCCCGCCCAAAACGTGATCCCACAAAAACAAACCGTCCGGGACTGCTGCCAAAATCTCCCGGCCCTTTTGTGCCACAGCATACAAAACATCGCGCTCGGATTGCAAGGCGATCCGCTTCGTCCTTTGGCGCGCCCACCCGACCGCAAACACCAGCGCCACAGCCGTCGTTATGGCACTAGAGCCTAGAAGCGTTAGCGGGTCTATAGCATCCGAAATTAGTTTTAATTGTTCAAACACACCCAAACAGTACCCCAGCCCCCCAACCCAGAGCAAGCCCCCGGTTTTCAATGAATTAATATTAGGCACAATTGTTACTATAGGTAGGTAGATAGATAATTATCTAGTTATAGGATAATATACTTGGACATGCCAATTACACAATAAGCTATTTGTAAACTATGAATGGTTTTGAACTGGGTTTCGGATACCGATGGCCTACTAATTAATCAAGCTCTTGATCAGGTATTGGGCGATAGTTTAGAGGAAAAAATAAATCGCGATGGGGATGCGCTAACCAACCCAGATGATACCCATAGAGTTAGGCGAGGGTTGTTTGTATTATCGCGCGCCGCCGTTAAACGCATCGGCACCGAGCGGCTTAACCAATCAAACGATTTGGTGCAGGCGAATGAGCAGCATATAATGACGAACGTTCGGAGTAGAATCAAAGATGACCTTTGCACGCCATTTAGAATACGCAAACAGGAAATTGCAGAGCTAATGCACGACACGGTCAATTTAAATCAAGCCAACCCCGCCAAAAGAAAGTCTATGGGGGGTGTTAGCGGCTTTTGGGCGTTAAGCAGAACCAACGATTTTAAGCTCAGCAATCGCCTTTTAAGGGTTTTAGAACCTCGCCGCAGCCTTCGCAGTCGAAGAAATACTGGCACGCATCATTCGGCATGGTTTTGGTTTTAACATGACCGCATGTGAGGGTCGATTGGGGTTTGAAAGGAATAACGTTCATAAGGGGGTGGCCTTATTTATTTGGCGTTTAATGAGGGCAAGGACGATCAGGCAAGCGCTTATCCCTAAAAGCGGCTGCAAACCGAAATCCAGCCCCGACATATAAGCGTGCAGCCCAAGCGCACCAAAAAGCAAAACCAGCGTAAAACATAAAATCATCATGACAATTGAGACAATAATTCCTGCTTTTTAACAACTTATCTTTATTCATTGTTATGTCTTTATATGATCTAGTCTCTTTGTAAACTCGGCTTCGGGGTTTACCCAAATCACGTTTATGTTAGCTCAGGGTAGCAATCGGTGAATTCCTTGGTTATCGTATTAAAGGAAACCTTTGTATGCGTAGAATGGGAGTACTTTAAATGGACGGTGAGAGAACGAGTTTAGAATCTCCGGATATGGAGCAAGTATCGAACCAGATGGCAGCTTTTGCTGAACGCTCTTCCAGTATTGTCCAAGCTTTTATGCGTCGCCAAAACAACGTAGATGATTATCAGGTTTCAGACCCGTTCGTGATCGGGCAAGCGTTCATGGATTTGGCGGCAAAAATGATAGCCGACCCGTCGAAGCTGGCTCAAGCCCAAACCCAATTGATGCAAGGCTACATGGATTTATGGACACAAACCGCAAAACGCATGCAAGGCGAGACGACCGAGCCGTTTGTTGCCCCAGCCAAAGATGATAAACGCTTTAAAGATGCCGCTTGGACCGAAGACGCAGTGTTCGATACCTTAAAGCAGTCTTATTTATTAACATCAAATTGGATGCAATCCACCGTTCGCGATGTTGACGGCTTGGATTTAAAGTCTGCTGAAAAGATTAATTTTTATACACGCCAATTCGTTGATGCCTTATCGCCGACCAATTTTGCCGCTACCAATCCAAAGGTATTGAAAGAAACCATTGAAAGCAAAGGCGAGAATCTGACCCATGGATTAGAAAACTTCCTTCGCGATATGGAAAAGGGCGAAGGCGAGCTTAAAATTTCAATGACCGACACCGAAGCCTTTACGCCCGGTGAAAACATTGCTACGTCACCGGGAAAAGTGGTGTTTCAAACCGAATTGATGCAATTACTACAGTACGATCCAACCACGGAAACGGTTTTTAAAACGCCTTTGCTGATTGTCCCACCATGGATCAATAAATTTTATATTCTCGATCTACAGCCTAAAAATTCGTTCATCAAATGGGCGGCGGACCAAGGCCATACGGTGTTAGTTATATCGTGGTTGAACCCAGACGCGAGCATGGCCCACAAACGATTCGATGATTACATGTTAGAAGGCCCCTTAGCTGCTATTGATGCGATTGAACAAGCAACGGGCGAAAAAAAAATTAATATCATCGGCTATTGCATTGGTGGGACCTTAACCGCGTCAACCTTGGCTTATATGGCTGCAAAAAATGACAAACGGGTACAATCAGCCACGTTCTTTACAACCATGGTCGATTTTTCAGACCCCGGGGAACTGGGTGTTTTTATTGATGAAGTGCAATTGGAAAAGCTTGATTCCCATTTAGATAAGGTCGGGTATTTAGACAGTGCTCAGATGAGCCAAGTGTTTAATATGATGCGCGACAATGACTTGATTTGGTCATTTGTGGTGAATAATTACCTGATGGGTCGCGAGCCCATGGCCTTCGATTTTCTGTATTGGAACACCGATTCAACGCGAATGCCGGCAATGATGCACAAATCGTATTTGCGCAATATGTATCTAGAAAATAAATTGGTCGAGCCGGGCGGTATGAAAATGAACGGGGTACCGTTAGATTTAAGTAAAATTAAAACGCCTGTCTATTTAGCATCGACCAAGGACGATCACATTGCACCTTGGAAGTCGACCTATTCAGCAACTCAAATTTATGCAGGACCAGTTAAGTTTGTACTATCCGCATCGGGCCATATTGCGGGGATTGTTAATCCTCCCGTAGCCAATAAATATTGCTATTGGACCAACGATAAAAACCCAGAAAAACCTGATGAGTGGTTCGATGGCTCGCAAGTTCATGACGGCTCATGGTGGGGAGATTGGCAGAATTGGGTGACTAAGCACGCGGGTCCACAGATCAAGAAACGCATTCCCGGCGACGGAAAATTAAAGTTCATTGAAGATGCACCTGGGTCTTACGTTCTTGTGCGATCATTAAATAAATGACGCCTAATATGATACTTGACCCTGAAACAAAAACGCGCGAAGTATCTGTTTTTAATCATTTAGAGCTTTTGTCTGAAATTGGCCGGGATTTTACCTCAAGCCGGGATATGGCGGCATCGTTATTAAAGGCTGTTACTCATATTACGGAAAATGATGCCAGCGGATCAAGTTTTGCAGCGGCCGTTAATTCCTTAAATAAAGCACTTTCATTCATCTATTCAGAATTCTTAACATCAATATCAAAGCTTATACACAAATGAATTCAACAAATATCACTTCCGTAACGCATGGGGTGCCCGCTCAGTCACGCTGGAAAAAACATGGTCATTCAGGGGGCGTTTTATGGTTTACGGGATTGTCTGGGTCCGGGAAATCGACCTTAGCAATGGCCTTAGAAGACGCTTTATTTGCCAAAGATTATGAAGTGTTCACATTGGATGGAGATAACTTACGTCACGGTTTGAATGCTAATTTGGGTTTTTCTGCTGAGGACCGAAGCGAAAATATTCGCCGTGCTGGAGAAGTCGCAGCACTATTTGCAAGCTCGGGCATAATAGTGCTGGCGGCATTTATATCGCCTTATGCGAGAGATAGGGACCAAGTCCGCCAAATCATTGGCAATAATTTTCATGAAGTGTATTTAGATCCTGGCTTAGATTCATGCGAAGCCCGTGATCCGAAAGGTTTGTATAAAAAAGCAAGGGCGGGTGAAATCCCAGACTTTACTGGAATATCTGCTCCTTACGAAGCACCCATTAATCCCGAACTTCGAATTGATACGCATAAACAAGCGATCGACGAAAGTATTGATCAGTTAATCGCTTATACGGGCCGAGCATTCCGACTTCCTTAAAATCAAGAGGTTTGTGCCTCTTTACATCATGCCTAATGCGCGCTTATACACGTCCAAAATTTCTTCCATTTCACTCCGATCTCCAGATTCCATTTTACGTAATCGGATGATTTGGCGCATGATTTTTACATCAAACCCGGTGCCTTTTGCTTCTGAATAGACTTCCTTGATGTCTTCCGAAAGAGTGGCTTTTTCTTCTTCCAGGCGTTCTATGCGTTCTATAAACGAACGAAGGCGGTCTCCTGCAACGCCTGCCACATCATTCATGGGTTAAATTCCTTGTTCTAATAAGTTGTAAATGGCCAATTATATATACGTATCATTCTTTAGATTTATAGAGGGCAAGATATAGTGCAACAATAGGCTTCGCAAGACGGGAAATGAGCTATTGGTTAATCTATTCTTAATTAGGAATATACATAATAAACATGTTCAAGATTAGGAGACATCCCATGTCAACATATAATTTTTCCCGCATCTCGATCCTGATTGTTGAAGACAACGTATATATTCGTAACACATTTGAAAATTTACTTCGTACCTTTCAATTTGGAAAAATTGAAAAAGCCAATAATGGTGAAGAAGCCATTAAATATCTAAAAATGATGAAACAGGCCAATAACCCAGGGCCTGATCTTATTTTCTCTGATTTAGCGATGGCTCCAATTAACGGATTAATGCTTTTACGTTGGGTGCGGGCATCCAAAGATTGCCCAAACCGAATGGTTCCCTTTTTAATGATTTCAGGCGCGGCTGATCGTAATTATGTCAACTCCGCGCGTGATTTGGGTGTCTCAGAATTTATTGCAAAGCCATTTTCTGTAACTTCCGTTTATGAACGGTTTTTGCAAATTATCGACTATCCCCGGCAATTTGTTACCACTCAAAATTATTTTGGCCCTGATCGTCGACGCATCCAAAACAGCACGAATTCGTCCGGACCAGAACGCCGTGAGAACAGTGATGACGATGCTATTATTGTGTATTCATCTGATAAAAAAGTAAAACCCAAAAAACCATCAGATGTTTGGTACTTTCGCTTGCAAAACTCGTTGCGCGAAAAAGCGACTGCGGGCCTAGGCGGCGACGAAATTAAGGGTGAACTACCTATGGACTTGATTGAACAAGCTGAAGAAGAGCTGGAGCGAGCGTCTTTTGATTTCACAATTTGGGCTTTAGATTACCTTGCGAAACTTTCTGATTTATGTACGGAAGCCTTGATGAAACCAGGCAGCCGGAGCGGACATTTTGATGATATTCATGATTTGGCCTTGGAACTCAGAGGGCAAGGCGGTACGTTTGGGTATCCGCTAATCTCTACTTTCGGTAAAATGCTTTACGATATAACAGGTAAAGGCTGCCGTGAAGATGATAAGTCGGTTGAAATTGCCAAATCCCATATAGATGCTATGCGAGCTGTAATCCGTGAAAAAATTGCCGGTGATGGCGGTGAAATTGGCCGTGAATTACTCAAGGGCTTGAAGATGAGTATCGAGAAAGTCGATGGGATTGTTTGAGTGCTCTTAAAAGGTTATCTACGAATCCAGACCAAAGTCTCGTTCATTAAAAACTTAACAACGCTATAGAAGGTGGACTGTTTGTCTGCCCCGGGGGTTATGGCCACATTAAAAATAGCTGTTTGAGGGTGCGCGCTGGCACCTATGGATAAGATCGTTTTAAGAAGCTTAAGCCCCGCTTCTCAGCCTGACTCTTGGGCATCTTCACGAACCAGATCCATAATTTCTGTGACTTAATCTTTGACCTGTACAACTTCACCAAAGCCAAAATCAACAAGCCCTTCATCAATCCCATAATGCTGTGCCCACCAGCAATTTTCAACAATCAGCATGGACGCATAATGACGCTAGCGTTGGTTATTTAGTTTCAATCGATATATCATTCGCAAAAGGCAGCAAAACAGGGCAGCCGTAGCGGCGACATTGTCAATTGTCGTTCACACAGCTGCAATCCGCATCTCAAGTGAAGTGAAATTTTAGCTTGGGCGTACATCCACCATAATTTGATGCATCTTCGATCATGACCGCATCGACCAATGAAGTCACATGACGTTGATATTCAGAATAAAAATCAAAGGCGTTAAGGATGCCGGCGAGTGATAATTCGTCTAAAACGCTTTACCGATATGACTTCAGGCCAGTATTTTCTCCCTTCCAAAAAAGCGATAATGTATTCAAAGATAATATATGACGCAAAAAATAAATCACTCGGTTCATGAAATCGACACGCAAATCATCTTAATAAATACCAACATGGAAACGCATACCTCAAATTAGCAGCCACCGGACCACGGCTTATTAAGCGTTGGCCAGAATATTATAGCGTTGGCGATCCGTATGGAGCTGCTTTTACCATTTAAAAGTGGGTGCGTAGAATCTGCAATAATGGCGCAACAATGTGTCTCGGTAATTTTGGATACGGTTGCACGGAGTTCGGCTAATTGGTTTTGGACTTCAGGCACGGATTTTCAATACTCGTTCATCTGTATCTTGATTTGTCTATAGACGAATAAAATCATTTTCTTCTTATAGTTAAGATGTTTTTGATGAAACCTGAATGTGGCATCTATTCTCTAATATTCTGTATTTAACTACGCACGTTTACACCAAAATTACACAGGATTAGTACACCACATTATTTGAACATAAGGCCCATCATCACTGTTTCCGACCTTACCAAATATCATTAAGTGACGCTGCTTCCACTGTTCCATTAACCACAAACGCCATCAATAGAAAATGCAATCATCATTAACGGCTCAGGCAATCTATAACTAAACAAATTTTATAATTATGATAAAAAATCACCTATAATTTTAATGTAATATTGTTTTACAAAGCCCAACCGTGTTTCTTTCTATAATCAATCATAAATTCTTGTATCTTCTCTTCGTATTCCATAGTTAAACTTATATCATCAAGGCCACGAATCAGACGAAGTTTGTCAAAAGAGTTGATTTTAAAGTTATATATTGTCGAATCTGGTCCAGTAACGCTTTGAGTGCCAAGGTCTATGGTAACTTCACTATCTGAATTTTGATGAAGTTGACGACGTAATAAACTGCACTCTGATTCCGACAGTTGGATTGGTAATAATCCATTTTTAATACAATTATTATAGTGAATATCGCCAAAACTAGGAGCAATAACTGATTTAATACCATTGGCTTTTAAAGCTATAACCGCATTTTCTCTTGAAGAGCCACAACCCCAATTAATATCTGAAACAAAAATTTTTCCATTTTTAAATTGCTTTAAATTAAATGAAAATTCTTTTTCAGAGCCATCAGAGTTAAATCGAAGATCGTGAAATAAATAAAGATGATAGTTTGGGTCATTATTAGGTTTTCGTAAAAACCTGCCAGGTATAATTTGGTCGGTATCGCAGTTTGGTATATCGATAGGAACGGCAATAGATGAAAATGTTTTAAATGGTACTATATTAGGCATGTTTATAACTCCTTATACAGATTACGAACATCTATGAAATGCCCCGCAATTGAAGCTGCTGCTGCCATAGCAGGACTCACTAGATGAGTGCGACTTCCAAGCCCCTGGCGACCCTGAAAGTTTCTGTTACTTGTTGAGGCGGCACGTTGACCTGGTTTTAGCATATCACCATTTAGGGCAATACACATCGAACAACCAGGTTCACGCCATTCCATTCCAGCATCAGTAAATATTTTATCAAGCCCTTCCATTTCAGCCTGTACTTTTACAAGACCGGAACCCGGAACTACCAATGTCCTTACCTTAGCTTTCTTGCCTTTTATAACTTCGGCAGCAGCCCGCATGTCTTCAATCCGACTATTCGTGCATGCTCCTATAAAGACCGTGTCTATGGGGATTGCAGATAGAGATGTTCCGGGTTTTAAATCCATATAATCGAGTGAAGCTTCCATTTCAGCGCGTAACATGGGATCATTTTCCAGCGAAGGGTGAGGTATAGAACCTGATATAGGCAGTGCCCACTGAGGACTGTTACCCCATGTAACCATTGGAATAACTGCGCTTCCATCAATGGTTAATTCTTTATCAAAATAAGCATCCTTATCTGACCTTAAGGTTCTCCAAAAACTTTCCGCTTCATCCCAAAGAGGTCCTTTTGGAGCATATGGCAAGTCTTTACAGTAAGAAATTGTAGTGTCGTCAGGCGCTATAATACCCGAACGGGACCCAGCTTCGATAGTCATATTACACAATGTCATACGCCCTTCGACTGACATTTTATCGATTGCCGAACCTGCATATTCAATTGCATACCCAGCTCCACCCGCAGCACTGATTTCTTTTATAATAGTAAGGATCAAGTCCTTCGCACTAACACCTAAAGCCAGTTGTCCTGTAATAGTGATTCTCATCATTTGTGGCCTTCGTTGCCATAGCGTTTGAGTTGCTAAGACATGTTCAACTTCTGTGGCACCTATGCCAAAAGATAAACAACCTAAGGCACCATGTGTCGATGTATGTGAATCTCCACAAACCAAAGTAATACCTGGCAAAGTTATACCTTGTTCCGGACCTACAACATGTACAATACCATGCCGCTTATCCGTGATTGGAAAATGTACATAACCAAAGTCTTTTGCTGATCTTTGCAAACCTTCTATTGCCTCTCTCATTTCACCTTTAGGAATATCCTTTAAATTTTTTACGGTTGTGGGCACACTATGATCGGGTACCCCAAAAAGTTTGCCGGGCTCTTTTATTGGAATACCTTGAGACTTAAGTGACGCAAAACTCCTATAATGTAAGTCATGAATTAGGTGCCTATCAATATAAAGTAAGACTTCACCATCATCATGTTCATAAATAATATGTTCGTTCCATATTTTTTCAAAAAGGGTTTTTCCCATGAGAATTTCCTAAATCATTTTTTTATAATTTTATAAATTTTATAAATTTTAGTGGTAGTATAATTGTTGGAAAAATTTATGGGCACAAGTTAAAACTAATAGTGAAATTGGAAACAACCTTAAATAACTCCCAATGACTGATTAAATTTTGCCTATGTGTGCTTCTGTCTAACGTCAACGCCTATGGGACAAACTAGCGGTATTGCATAAGAGGGGGTTTCTGGTTCATCGTAATGACCCGTAGGCGAATGAAGATGAAACAGAAATCGCAGACAAGACAAATAGGTGCAGCCAAGGTAATCTTGGTGACAGGCTGCGGAACAGATGCAGCACCTTACTTCAAAATTTTTAATTCTGTTACGCAAGAATAAAAATTTGATCCAAATGGAAACTATGTAAGGCGTTTTGAACCCGAAATTGCAGCCCTGCCAGATAAATACCTATTCAACCCCTGCGATACTCCCGAGTAGGTCCTAAAAGAGGCAGGTGTAAAACTTGGTGCTGCATATCCAAAGCCTATTGTAGATTTAAAAATGGTCACTTCTTAAGAACATTATCGATAATACTAGATGATTAATTCTATGACTACATTAAGCCGAGAAGCGCTTCACACATTCAAATTTTGTGTCTGTGTGATAAACTCATTATAAGGATTAAGAGACTAGTGACATAATTTCAAATGATAAGAATTTTATAATTATTTTCTGATAGGGTTATTCTGCATCGGTTATTTTCTAGAAAAGTGTTGATCTAAGGTGTGCTTGCTAAAAACTTACTGAGCGTGTTGGCCCACTTCACTGCATCAAGCATCGGACCCGTATGGCCATAGCGTGTATCAATCTCATGGAAGGTAGCATCAATACTATGTGACTTTAAAAGTGCTACGGTTGGTTTGCCTAGGCCAATATTTACGACATTGTCCGAATTTGCTAATACATTCAATAATGGTGCCTTGATTGCGCTCGCATCCGCCTTAGAGGCTATACCAGCTTCATATATAATTGCCAGAGCATTGGCATCAAACTGTGTGGCCCAGTTTTCTGCTCGGTCATGAATTATTCTTGTGCGCTCAGCTAGGTTTTCAATCGTTTCGGAAAGAAAGGTACCAAAGCCATATTTCATTAAGGTCTCAATCCGAATTGCTAACATTTTATCACGGACACCCCCAGGTAGCTCTTCATTACCGTAATAATGACCTCCGTTCCAGCCAGCGCAACCTTCAAATTGAGAGCGGAGGCGGACAATATCCTTATTTGAGGTCTGTCGTTCGATGACACCAGCGATTGGAACTAATGCACGCATGCGATTAGGGTATGTCGCTCCCCAGAGAAACGCAAGATGGCCACCATAAGAATAGCCGATCACAGCTTTCAATTGATTAATGCCCAAGTAGTCAACCAAAAGTTTTTGCGCTGCAATCATGTCAACAGTATTATATTTAGGAAAATCTGGGCCATATGGTTTACCTGTCTCGGGATTAAGACTGGACGGTCCTGAACTGCCAAATGCTGAGCCGAGCATATTAGAGCAGACAACGAAATACTGATCCGTATCAATCGCCTTGCCGGGACCCAGCAAGTTATGCGCCCAGCCGTTAGTGTCTCCGCCTGCGTGTGGATGATTGGTATATCCATGGCACAGCAGAATTGCATTGCTGCCTTTTGTATTAAGACTGCCCCATGTTTCGTAAGCCAATGTCAACCTTGGCAAAATTTTACCCGTACTTAACTTGAAATTGGCATGTGTAAAAGTTGTTGATGTTTTTAAAATCATGAAAAGTTAATCCAACCATTAAAAATTACCAGCGGCAAATGCTTAGATGATACCAGCTCTTTTACGACTGATTTAAAGCTAATAAACATAAATTTATATTTGGGCCTAGGCAACATTTGTTCATGAAATTACAAAACAGTTATCAGTTAAGGGTCTCCAATTGATTTAGGCATTCCAAAAGATCAGAAATAGATTCTATTTCCGTCTCAAAAAATGAAGTCAAAGTTGAAATCAATAGAATGCATTTCACTGTATTGATTAGGTAGGTAGTAAATGAGGGAGGTTTAGATAATAATACAGCTAGTTAAAAAATTTAATGAGTGAATGACCCTCGATTTATACGAGCCCATCCGTGCAAATGAAGAAGGAAACAGAGTTATGCTGTTACAACAGCCGTTAAACGCCTGGCCCTTTTACCATCGCCGCTTCAACTAAATCATCTAAGGATATTTTAGGTGGAGTGTATGATTTACCGCTTTCAGTTTCTCCTAATTTAAATCCAACGTAATGTTGGTCTGCTATGTCTTTGCATATGGCTTTGTATCGTGCCATTCCCCCGGCATATGGCATGAATACCCTTGGCTTTCCCGGCACATTGGCCCCGTAATACCAAGTATGTTTGGCGTAGGGCATAAGTGTAAC